>JALSLZ010000155.1 GCA_026988075.1 Flavobacteriaceae bacterium | reverse complement strand
AATCAATTTTAGAAGAAGTGTAAAACTCCTTAAAAAAGCATTAGCTTTGCAGTATGGAAAATTTTAAAATGTTAGCGAAAACGCAACATGGTTTAGAGCCAATTTTAGCAAGAGAATTACGTAATTTAGGCGCAATAAGAGTAAAAGAAGGCGTTCGTAACGTTACTTTTGAAGGCGATAAGGGTTTTATGTACAAAGCCAACATGGCTTTGCGTACAGCAATTAGAATATTAAAACCTTTCAAAAGTTTTCCTGTTAGAGATGAGCACGATTTGTATAAACAAATTCAGAAAATTCATTGGGAAGAATTTTTATTTACCGACAAAACATTTGCCGTAAACTCAACAATTAGTTCGGCTAATTTTACGCATTCGCATTACGTGTCTTTAAAAACAAAAGATGCCATAGTTGATTATTTTAGAGATCGTTATGATGCAAGACCAAGTATCGATTTAAAACATCCAGATTTATACATTAACATACATATACATAATAATACTTGTACATTATCTTTTGATACTTCTGGCGATTCGTTACATAAAAGAGGTTATCGAGATAGAACAAATATTGCACCTATAAACGAAGTTTTAGCAGCAGGTTTGGTATTACTTTCTGGTTATGATGGTACTCAAAATTTGGTAGATCCAATGTGTGGTAGTGGTACCATATTAATTGAAGCTGCTATGATTGCAGTTAATTTTCCTCCAAATTTAAACAGAAAAGAGTTTGCTTTTGAAAAGTGGAATGATTTTGACGAAGAATTATTTACTAAAATTCAAGATTCATTAATAAGCAAAATTAGAGATACACAATCTAAAATATTAGGCTACGACAAAGCGCCAAGTGCAGTACGAAAAGCTCAAGATAATGCACAAAATGCTGATTTAGCAGAATTTATTACCGTAGAAAGACAAGATTTTTTTCAGAGTACACATCCGTTTGAAGGCGAAAAAACAATGGTTTTATTTAATCCACCATACGGAGAACGCTTAGAGGTTGACATACCTGTTTTTTATGGAAAAATTGGAGATACTTTAAAACAAAGCTATTCGGGTGTTGATGCATGGTTAATTACATCAGATTTTCAAAATGGATTAAAAAAAGTTGGACTTAGAACGTCTAAAAAAATACAATTGTATAATGGTAATTTAGAATGTAGATTTGTTAAATACGAAATGTATAGAGGTACTAAGAAAAATAAATAAACAAGAAAGTATAAAATTATCGTGAATACATTTTTATACCATATTGTGACCTATAAAATAATCCAATAAAAAGTGGGTCAGTTATAAAAGTTGGGAATTATCAAAAAAAATCAATAAAAAAATTTATTTTTTTGCATAAAATACCTGTATTGACGATAAACTTTATCAACGATTTTATATTCGCAGTTTCGCCAAAGTGATATTGTCGTGATATAAACCTGTTATAAAGTTAGATTAATTATTTTGCATTCACAAGTAAATATGATAACTTTTATATCTGATTCTAAATTGACGTTTTTTTTAAACTTTAAAACTAAAAAAGGCAGTGATTAAATCACTGCCTTTTTATATAGTTAACAATATAGTTTATTTAGAAGCGTATTTTGCTCTTTTAATAAACATATCAATTTGTTTAGCTTCATCTGAATCTGAAAAATCATTTTTAATTTTTTGAAACATAACTAAAGCTTCATCAAATTTATTTATTTCTAAAGCAGTATTTGCAGCTTTAAATAAATACATTGGTGTTGTAAATTTATTATTACGTATTGTAGCCGCTTGTTTGTAGTAGTTAAAAGCATCTTCTAACTGGTTGATGTCAGCAAAGGCATCACCTATTTTTGCTTTAGCCATTGGTTCTAAAATTTCGTCTTCAGACGAAAATTTATTTAAATGCTCAATTGCTTTATCGTATTCGTTAGTTTTTAAAAATGCCATTCCAGCCATGTAGTTAGCAATATTACCTGCTTTTGTGCCAGAAAATTTATTTGCAACCTCTAATAAACCGTATTTATTGTCGGCTCCATTCAATGCAACGTTATATAACGAATCCATATCTTTTTTTGCCGTTTCTGCTTTTTTGAAAATAGATTTAGAATAGGCTAAATAATTTGCCGCTTTAATTTCTTTAGGCTCTTTAACAAATTTGTTAAAGGCTAAAAAAGCTAACATACCAATTAAGAAAACTCCCAATACCGTATAAACCATTTTTGCATTTTCTTCTAACCATTTTTCAGATCTTGATGCAGTTTCGTCTAAACTATCAAAAACTTCTTGTGTAGTAGACTCACCATCAAATTCAACCTCATCTATAAACGAATTATCATTTTTAGTTTTTGAAGTTCTTATTTTACTACCTCTTTTTTTATATGTTGCCATTTTTAATTATTTTGTAATTTAAAAAAAATTCAGTTTAGCTGAACAGTTTGCAAAAATATAATTTTTATCTAAAACAACACCAATAAATTGATGTATTTTTTGTTTTTTTGTACTCAATATGTTTCTACAGAAGTTAAGCCTTATTAATTATAAAAATTTTGAAGCCTCAAAATTTGAATTTGACCCAAAAATCAACTGTTTTGTTGGTAATAATGGCGTTGGTAAAACCAATATTTTAGAAGCTATTTATTTTTTATCTTTTACAAAAGGATATTTTAATAGCGTTGTTTCTCAGCACATTAAGCATCAAACTGATTTTTTTGTAATTGATGGCACATATAAAAAAGAGGAAAGAATTGATATTATTAATTGCAGCTTAAAAAAAGGAGCAAAGAAGATTATTAAGCGAAACGGAAAAGAATACGAAAAACTAACCGAACATATTGGTTCGATACCTTTAGTAATAATTTCGCCAATTGATAATAATTTAATTGCAGAAGGTAGCAGTACAAGACGAAAATTTGTTGATGGTGTTATTTCTCAATCGGATAATGATTATTTACACTTACTCATAAATTATAACAGAATTTTATCTCAACGTAATTCGTTGCTAAAATATTTTGCTGCAAACAGGACTTATGACGCTTTAAATATTGAAGTTTACAACGAACAATTATCCGCTTTAGGCGAAAAAATACACGAAAAACGAAAGAGTTTCTTAAAAGAATTTATTCCGATATTTAAAAAACGTTATAAGCATTTGTCAAATGGCAATGAGGAAGTGAATTTAATATATAAATCACAATTATTTGACACGAATTTACTACAATTATTAAGTAATAATATCAATAGAGACAAGCTATTACAATATACATCGGTTGGTATTCATAAAGATGATTTAACATTTAATATAGCCAATTATCCAATAAAAAAATACGGGTCACAAGGACAACAAAAATCCTTTTTAATTGCTTTGAAATTAGCACAATTTGATTTCATTCAAAAGCAATCTAACATTAAACCTTTACTATTATTAGATGATATTTTTGACAAATTAGACCAAAGTAGAGTTACACAATTATTGCAATTGGTAAACGATAAGAATTTTGGACAATTATTTATTTCGGATACAAACGCAAAAAGAACCGAAGAAATTATAAAACAAACCAATCAAAGCTACAAAATGTTTCCTCTGTAAATTAAAAAATAGCGTAACTTTGATTAATTAATATAAACAAGCAAAAAATTGAAAGACGATAAAACCAAATATCAATTTACTACCATAAAAGATTTAATGCAAAAAGTGCTTCAAAAAAACAAATTAGAGCAAGGTGTTAATCAGTTACATGTTAGTGATGCGTGGCGAAAAGTTATGGGCGAAGGCGTTTGGTTGTATACACAAGATATTAAACTTATAAAAAACAAACTGACTGTTTATTATAAATCATCGGTTATTAGAGAAGAACACAGCTACAAAAAAGATGAGATAATTAATATGCTTAATGCTTATTTAAAGACTGATTTAATTAAAAAAATTAGACTTCTTTAATCTGTAAAATTTAACTTAATGTAAAATTTAATTTACTATGAAAAATATTGTATCAATACTATTATTTATATTTATAACCAATCAAACATTCGCTCAATTTGAAAATAGAACTGTATTAGAAAATAGTTTTATTGGTATTACAGCAATTACATCAGGCGATATTAATAATGATGGCTTTGCAGACATTATCATTTCTCAAAAGTATAATTATGACAAAATAAGTTACTATTTAAATCAAGGTGACGGAACATTTGCCAGCCAGCAAACAATTATGTCAAACATAAATGACCCACAAACTGTTGCTGTTGCCGATTTTAATAATGATGGCTGGTTAGATATTGTTTCCGCATCATTTACACTTGCTAATGTTGTTGACCCTTTATATATTTTTATGAATAATTCAACAAATAATTTTAATGCAATTATTATAGACAATCACACCAATACATTTAATAAAATTTTCAAAATTAAAACTGCCGATGTTGATAATGACAACGATATAGATATCGTAGCGGTTTCTGACGCTCAATTAAATATTTATTACAATGATGGTAATGGTAATTTTAGTAAAACGATAGTCGACCCTGGCATTACACTTGAATATTACGACCTAACTTTAAGCGATATAGATAATGATAATTTTATTGATGTAATTGTAGGAGCAACAAAAACAATTGTTTATAAAAACACGAATGGAGTTTTTAATTATGATAATATAAGAACAAATTCTATTATTAATGCAGGTCTTGTTTTTTTAGTTGAAATGAATGATTTTGACAATGATGGTGATAATGATTTACTTATTAGCGGAAATAATTTATCTGATTTAAGATGGTATGAAAACAATGGTAACGGAATGTTTTCGCTATCACAAATATTTCAAACTAATATTACTCAATGCCGATCTGCTATTAGTAGGGATTTTGACCACGATGGAGATATTGATATTTTTACTACTTTTCCACAAACAGGTAAAGTTGTATGGTATGAAAATTTAAATACTAATTTTGGTAGCGAAAATATAATTTATACAGGTACAATTCCTAGAACAGAACAGGTGTACGCAGACGATTTTACAAATAATGGAAAATATGATATTGTTTGGTCACAAGAATTATCTATTCATATAAACAATACGTCATTAAATATATCGGAAAGCAATATTCTTAATAATTTTGAAATATATCCTAATCCTTCATTCGAAAGTTTTAATATAAAAACTAAATTTAGTGGTGAGATATCTATTTATGATGTGCTTGGCAGCCTAATTTACAGCAATATTAATATAATAAAAGGAATTAATAAAATTGAAATAAATCTACAACCAAATATGTATTTAATAGTTTTTAAAAATGAATTTTCTGTAACTAAAACAAAATTACTAATCAAATAGTATCGACTTATTAACTAATCATTTCAATAAATTGCTCTTCGGTGATAATTTTTATTTCTAATTTTTCTGCTTTTTCTTTTTTTGCTGGTCCCATTTTATCACCAGCAATTAGGTAATCTGTTTTTTTAGAAAGTGAGCTAACGTTTTTTCCACCATTATCTTCAATTGATTTTTTTAAATCATTTCGACTAAATTTTGAAAACACACCAGAAACTACAAATTTAAAACCTTCTAATTTAGTTGAAACCGCAGTGTTGTTTTCAATAATTTCGAATTGTAAACCGTTATTTTTCAAACGGTTTATAAGTTCCATATTAGTTTGATTTTTAAAAAAAGACACGACACTTTCAGCAATTCGCTCTCCTATTTCATCTACATTTTTTAGTGTTTCAAAATCTGCTTTTATTAAATTGTCAATATTTTTAAAGTGTTTGGCTAATTTTTTTGAAACAGTAGCGCCACAAAAACGAATACCGATTGCAAAAAGTACTTTTTCAAAGGGAATTTGCTTTGAATTTTCAACACCTTTTATTATGTTTTCAGCAGATTTCTGTGCCATTCTTTCTAATGGTAAAATTTGCTCCAATTCCAAATCGTACAAATCGGCATAATTTTTTATTAAATTATTATCGTATAACAGTTCGACAGTTTCATTACCAATACCATCAATATTCATGGTATTTCTACTAATAAAATGTTGTATTTTACCAATTATTTGAGTTTTACAACCGTTTTCATTAATACAATAATGCTTAGCATCGCCTTCTTTTCGTTGCAACTTAGAATTGCAATCTGGGCAATGACTTGCGTATTTTATTGGCTGTGCATCTGTATGTCGTTTTTCTAAATCAACACCTACAATTTTTGGGATAATTTCACCGCCTTTTTCAACAAAAACAGTATCGTTAATTCTAATATCAAATTTTTCTATTTGGTCGGCATTATGTAGTGATGCACGTTTTACAATAGTTCCTGCTAACTCTACAGGTTCTAAATTTGCGACAGGTGTAATTGCGCCTGTTCTACCAACTTGATAGGTTATACTTTGTAAAATTGTTGAAACTTGCTCTGCTTTAAATTTGTAGGCAATTGCCCAACGTGGCGATTTTGCGGTAAAACCTATTTCGTTTTGGTAATGTAAAGAGTTTACTTTTATAACAATACCATCTATTTCATAAGGTAATTCACTTCGTTTTTTATCCCAAAGTTTAACATATTCAAAAACGGCATCAATTGTTTTGCATAACTGAATTTCGTTAGGTACTTTAAACCCAACTTTTCTTGCTGCATCTAAAATTTCAAAATGTGTTTGATACTTAGTGTTATCTGTAACCACATGATAAAGCAAACAATCTAAAGGTCTTTTTGCAACTTCGCTACTATCTTGAAGTTTTAAGCTTCCGCTTGCCGTATTTCTTGGGTTTTTATAAGCTTCTTCTCCATTTTTAATACGTTCCTCATTCATTTTATGAAATCCGTCAAAAGGTAAAATTATTTCACCACGAATTTCAAATTCATCTAAAAATTCTTTGCTATTTATTTGTAATGGAATTGATTTTATGGTTTTAATATTTGATGTAACATTATCACCCTTAAAACCATCGCCTCGTGTTACTGCTGTTTTTAAAGAGCCTTTTTTATACGTTAAATTAATTGATGCTCCATCATATTTTAATTCACAAGTGTACTCTAATTTTTCAACACCAATAATTTTAAGCATTCTATTTTCCCAATCGTATAAATCTTCTATAGAATATGAGTTTGACAAAGAATACATTCTATTGTTATGGATAATGTTTTCGAAATTTTTGGTTATTGTTCCGCCAACTCTTTGTGTAGGTGAGTTTGCATCAAAATATTGTGGATTTTCATCTTCTAACTTTTGAAGTTCTAATAATTTTAAATCAAAATCATAATCAGAAATAGTAGCGTTATCTAAAACATAATAATTGTGATTGTGTTTGTTTAATTCTTTTCGTAAAGTGTTTATTTTTTCTTCTATTTCGAACATGTTTATTGGTTTAGATGTATCTAATCAATGTTATTTCTATAACTATCTAAATTAATGTTTTCTTTAAAAAACCAATTTTCTTTTACTTCAATATCTGTATTAAAATAAACCACTTTTTCTGGTTGATTTTTGTTGTAATAATTACCTGTATCCCAAATATGGTTACTATTTTTATCAAAAATAATTCGGATTAAATAAACAGAAGGTTTTAATAATTCAAAATTAATAGCAGCATCCGTATTTAGATATTTCGTTGCTATAATTTCTTCTTTTTTGCTTAGTAGTTGAATAATTATAGATTCATTATTGGTGTTTTTAAAATCAAACGAAATGCTACCATAATTGTCTTTTTCTTTCGTTTTTAAACTGTATTTTATCGTGTCCTTATTAGTTTGATTAAAGAAATCGGTTATTGCATTTGGAAGTATTTTTACTTTATAATTTTGGTTCTCTTTAGCATTAAAAAGCACTTGCAATTCGGTGTGATTTTTTCGCTTTAATTTAAAATTAACGGCTACTGTGTCTTTATCAAAAACGCTAAAAAGTTCTTTATTAAATTGGTCTAACGGATTATTAATTTGCAGTGTTAGCGTATCTCTAAAAGTCATATTACCTCTTAAATTTGCGGTTATAATAATGCTGTCAATTTCTTTAGAACGCAATGTTATTTTTTCTGTAGACGAATAATTTGTACTTGTTAAATTAAAAAATAGCGAATCAATTTCATTGTCCGTTTTATAATAATAGTTAAGTGTGTCTTTATCCTTTTCAAGAAAGGATTTACTTATTATTGTCTTTAAATTAGATTTAACACTGTCTAATGCTACTTTAAAATCACAGCCAATTCCTTCGTATGGAAATACAATATGTCCTTTTGAAACTTCGGTTGCTTTAAAAGGCTTGAATGCAATAATTTCTTTAAACAGCTTCAGCTTAAATTGCTTTTCGGTTGGCACAGAAATAATAGTGTCTAAATAGGCTATCTTATCGGATTTAGGATTAAATAAATAATCATTTCTATCAGATTTTAATGCCAGTAAATGGTATTTTCCTGCTTTTAAGTTATCGATATTCCAAGCCAAACTGTCTAACGTATTAGTAACATAAAGTGGTTTTTCTTTATAAATAGTTGAATCATTAAATTGGTCATTTGCTTCATATAACAAAATTGAAACATACTTGTCGCTTTCTTTACTAAACGAATCGGAAATACTTCCGCTTATAGCTAAAGAATCAATATAATTACCCGTAGAAAAAACGTAATTAAAGCTTTTTAAAACATTACCTTCATTATTATCTACAATACTTTCGCCAAAATTAAAAGTGTACGTTGTATTTGCTATTAAAGTATCTTTTAACTTGATAACAATTTTTTTACTCGGAATACCTAAAGGAGTTATGTTGGCTGGATATTTTAATGGCGGCGAAATAATTAAATTCTTTTTTACATCTTCTAACTTAACGTATTCATCAAAATAAATTCGGATTTCATTTTTATTAAAATTTACCGATTTAAATTGAGGCACTGTTTTTATGGTAATTGGCGCATCTTCATCTTTTGGTCCACCAGTTGGTGTGCCTCTTCTTGCACAATTAAGTAATACACTTAACGTGATAATTAAAAGAATAATTGATTTAATATATTTCATAAAACATTATTTATGCAAAGAAACGATATTAAATGTTTAATTCTAAATTTTAAATGTTGAATTTATGTTAATCTTAAATTCTATTCAGTTATAGCCATTACAACAATACTTATTTTAATGTTATTTGTTTTAAATAGCTCATTCGCACAAGATTCTAAAGTTGCACCAGTTGTTATAATATCATCAATTAGCAGAATGTGTTTGTTTTCAAAAAATTTATCATCTGTCAAAAAAAATAGTTCATCTATGTTTTTTAATCGTTCAAAACGTGATTTTTTACTTTGTGATTTACTGGCAGACTTTCGTGTTAATATATTTGTTATAAAAGGTTTTTTTAGATGATGCGACAATTGTTCGCCAAATTTTGTTAATTGATTATAACCTCTTTGTTTTAGACGTTTTTTGTGTAATGGTACAGGTATAATGCAATCAATCGTCTTAAAATCATAGCTTTGTTTAAGTGCAGCTCCAAACCAATTACCTAAATAAACACCAATTTCTTGATGTCCTTTGTATTTTAGATTGTGAATTATTTTTTGAACAATTCCTTTTTTATTGTAAAACAGAAAAGCAGTTGCTCTTTCGAGTTTTAAACGTCCATAAAATATTCTTTCAACATGCTTGTTATCATCTTTTAAGTAATTTGTTAAAGGCAAATTAAATAAGCAATCGGTACATAAAATATTTTCTTGACTTGTAAGTACTGAAATACAGCTCAAACAAAGTTTAGGATAAAAAATATTTTTAATGTCATTTAAAAATTGCATATTTGTAAGAAATGAAATGAGTTATATAAAAATACAACTTATTTTAAAACAAACCAATATTGAGATCAAAAATTATTTTTTTTAAGGAGTCAATAAAAAATATTAGAACAACAGGCACAATAATGCCAAGTTCACGTTTTTTAACAAAGCAAATGTTAAAAAATATTGATTTTAACAAAGCAAGAGTGCTTGTAGAATTTGGACCAGGAAATGGCATTATAACCAAGCACATTCTAAATAAAATGCATAAAAATGCGGTATTGATTTGCTTTGAAATAAACGAAGAATTTTTTAATCAATTACAAAAAATTGATGATAATAGACTAATTATCACCAATCAATCTGCCGAAAATATTGAATTATTTTTAAAAGCAAAAAAACTACAAAGTGTAGATTGTTTTATATCGAGTTTACCTTTAAGTATTATACCTAAAGATTTATCTATAAATATATTACAAAAATCAAAAAAAGTACTTACTAAAAATGGTATTTTTATTCAATATCAATATTCATTGTACTTTCATAAAATATTTAAACAAATATTTGGTAAGAATAATGTGCTTTTAGGCTTTGAACTATTAAATATTCCACCGGCATTTATATACAGATGCAAAAATTGAAATATTAAATAATTTTAAACGAATACAAACATAATACAAACGCTTACAAATAAAGTGTAAATAATATTAATTATTTATTTACTTTTGTAAAATAAATTAACAAAATTAAAAATCATGTCAGATAAAATAAAAAAAGCCATTATAGCCATATTAATATTAATTATAGCAGGTATGGGTTACTATACTTATAATCAAAATAAAAAGCATGTAGCTATTGAAAGCGAAATGCAAATCGAAAAAGATAATTTATTGGGCGATTTAACCAAACTTGAAA
>JALSLZ010000154.1 GCA_026988075.1 Flavobacteriaceae bacterium | reverse complement strand
AAAAGGAAAAGATTTATTAGCTTCTGCACAAACAGGAACAGGTAAAACAGCAGGTTTTACATTGCCAATGTTGCAATTATTGGCAAATAGTAAACATCCAAAATACAGACCAATTAGAGCGTTAATTTTAACGCCAACACGTGAATTAGCTGCTCAAATACAAGAAAACATACTAGCGTATAGCAAATATATAGATGTTAAATCTACCGTTATTTTTGGAGGAGTAAAACCACAAAAACAAATTGACGCTATACGTAGAGGTGTAGATATTTTAGTAGCAACACCAGGACGATTGTTAGATTTAGAAAACCAAGGAAAATTATCTCTTAAGCGTGTTGAATTTTTAGTTTTAGATGAAGCCGATAGAATGTTAGATATGGGGTTTCAAAGAGATATTAATAAAATATTGGCACTCTTACCTAATAAAAGGCAAAATTTATTGTTTTCGGCAACTTTTTCTAAAGAGATTAAAGCATTGGCAAGTAAATTTTTGCATCAACCAGAAATGGTCGAAGCAGCGCCACAAAATTCAACTGTAGCTAAAATTATTCAAAAAGCCTATCGAACAGATAAGTCAGCAAAAACAAATTTAATTATCAAATTAATTAAAGATGGTAACTGGCAACAAGTTTTGGTGTTTACACGAACTAAACATGGAGCCAATAAATTGTGTAAAAAAATGATTGCTCAAGGCATTCAAGCAGCAGCAATTCATGGTAATAAAAGTCAAGGTGCTAGAACAAAAGCATTAGCAGGTTTTAAAGATGGTTCTATTCGTATTTTGGTAGCAACCGATATTGCGGCACGTGGTTTAGATATCCCATTATTACCTCATGTAATTAATTTTGAATTGCCAAATATAGCAGAAGATTATGTGCATAGAATAGGACGAACAGGTAGGGCAGGAGCAAATGGTGAAGCAATTTCTTTAGTAAGTAGTGATGAAGTAGCTTATCAAATAGCGATTGAAAAATTATTAAAGCAAAAATTAATTACCACGGTTATTGAAGGTTTTGAACCAAGTGCAATCACGCCAGATAATGAAAAGCCAAAAACAAAAGTACAAAAAGCAGATGACTTAAAACAAAGACGTCAAAGGAGGCAAAAACGAATCGAAAAGCGAGATAATACGCAAGGAGGAAATCGATCTAATAAATCAAATCGAAATTCTAAAAATAGACGTAGAGATTAGTTTAAAAAGGATAGTGTAATTATTTATAAATTGGCTTGACTTGCATTTATTTTTTTTATTTTCGTCTAACGTCTAACGTCTAACGTCTAACGTCTAACGTCTAACGTCTAACGTCTAACGTCTAACGTCTAACGTCTAACGTCTAACGTCTAACGTCTAACGTCTAACGTCTAACGTCTAACGTCTAACGTTTGTGTCTTGATTCTTTTTTAGTTATCTTTGTCACATGATTAATGTAATAATTATAGGTAACGGAAATGTAGCAACTCAACTATCAAAAGCTTTAATGAAATCTGATGCTTGTAATTTAGTACAAATATATTCTCGATCAAAACCAGATAATTATTTTATTGAAAAAAATATTGAAACAACTCAAAAATTAAATAAAATTAAAAATGCAGATTTATACATTATTTCTATTTCTGATGATGCAATAAGCGAGTTTTCAAAAAAAATGAATTTTAAAAATAAATTGGTAGTGCATACTTCAGGTTCTGTTTCTATGGCAGAATTAAAATGCAATACTAATAAAGGTGTTTTTTATCCATTACAAACAATAAGTAAAAATAAAAAAGTCAGTTTTAAAAACATACCTTTATGTATAGAAGCCGAAACAAAAAATGATTTGAAATTACTAAATAAAGTAGCAAAATCAATTTCGAATAAAGTGTATTTTATAGATTCAGAGCAAAGAAAAAGTTTACATGTTTCGGCTGTTTTTGTAAATAATTTTACCAATCATTTATATAAAATAGCAAACGATTTATGTAATGATTATAAAGTGGATTTTGAAATATTAAAACCATTAATTAATGAAACTGCAAAAAAAATAAAAAAACTATCGCCAAAAGAAGCACAAACAGGACCAGCTATTAGAAACGATAAAAAAACAATAAATAAACATTTAGAATTATTAAATAAGAATCAGCAAAAAATTTATACATTGCTCTCCAATTCGATTAGAGAATAAACTTACATTATGAATTACAAAGAAATATTACCCCAAATAACTACTTTAATATTTGATGTTGATGGCGTTTTAACAGACGGAACAGTAACTATATTTCCTGATGGCGAAATGGTTAGAAAAATGAATATTAAAGATGGTTATGCGCTAAAAACGGCAGTAGATAATGGTTATAATGTTTGTATAATTTCTGGTGGTACAAACCAATCTGTAAAAACAAGATTACAAGGTTTAGGTATTAAAACAATTTACTTAGGCGCACATAATAAGGTGGATCAATTAAATGAATATATTAGTGATAACGCTTTAGAATTAACCGAAATTCTTTATATGGGCGATGATATACCAGATTATCCTGTAATGAAATTAGTAGCTCTACCAACTTGCCCACAAGACGCTGCGGCAGAAATTAAAGGTGTGGCAAAATACATTTCACATAAAAAAGGCGGTAAAGGTGCTGTTAGAGATATTATTAAACAAGTTATGAAAGTTCAAGGAAAATGGAATGCGAATTTTGATGCTAAGATGCTTTAAAAATTAGAAATGAAAAACAAAGAACACCTACTTACAATACCTATAATTGGTTTTTTAATTAAGTTTGCCGACAAAATAAAAGTGCCTGGTTTAAAAGGTATGAGTCTTTATGATTTGTTAGAAATGTATATTGTTGGTATTATAAAAGGTGCAGTTACTTCAAGAGCAGGAAGTATTGCTTTTAGTTTTTTTATGTCATTATTTCCGTTTGTATTATTTATACTTACATTAATACCTTATATACCGATTGAAGATTTTCAAAATGATTTTATGATACTTATTGAGCAAGCTTTGCCACCAAAAACAGCCGATAGTGTAGATTTTGTAATCCATGATATTGCTAACAATACTTATGGCGGTCTTTTGTCATCTGTATTTTTATTATCTATCTTTTTAATGACAAATGGTATAAATGCATTATTTAGTGGTTTTGAATACACCTATCATAAAATTAAAACAAGAAATGTTGTTATGCAATATATTGCAGCGCTATATACATCAATAATAATGGCACTATTATTGCTATTTACAGTAGCAATAATTATTTACTTTGAAATAGGTGTTCAAAAACTAAAAACCAATGGATTTGTAACCGATGATATACAATGGATTGCCATAGGTAAAAACATAATATTACTATTAATGTTACTTGTTGGTGTATCTATTTTATACTTTTTTGGAACAAAAGAAGGTCGAAAAATAAATTTTCTATCTCCTGGAGCTGTTTTTACCACGTTTCTAATTATTCTGAATTTTGTTTTATTCGGAATTTATGTGAGTAAGTTTGCAAAGTATAATGAATTGTATGGTATTATTGGTACTGTATTAATACTTATGCTTTTTATTTGGCTTAATTCTATTATACTTTTACTTGGTTTTGAGCTAAATACGTGTATGATTGGTTTAAGAAAAAAATCGATTAATAGTAATAATAAACTAAACAACTATATATAAACATTATGAAAAAAATATTTTTAATTCTCCTTTTAATTATTTTTCAAATAAACTCTTTATCCGCACAAGAAAAAGTAGAAAATAAATTAAATTGGATTGCTGACTTTGAAACAGCGAAACAAATTGCAAAAACTGAAAACAAACCAATACTTATCTTTTTTACAGGTTCTGATTGGTGTGGAATTTGTAAAATGTTAGATAAAGATTTTTTAAGTTCTAAAAAATTTATAGCTATTGCTGATGAAAAACTTGTTTTGTATAAAGCTGATTTTCCAAGAAGAACTGATTTAGTAAATGAAAGTCAAAAAATAACAAATCTTAAATTAGATGATAGTTATAGCAAAACAAGAAATAAAAGATCTTTCCCTACCATTGTTTTCGTTAACGCATCTGGTACAGAACTTGGGTATATAGAAAGTTATAATTACATTCACGATACCACAAGGCATTACGGACTTTTAAAAAGTGTTTTGGCATCATATAAATAAATTATTTTAGCTTTCGTTTTTTTGCTATTTTTACATTTTTTAAATACAATGTAAATGAAGTATCTTATTTTTATCCTGTTATCAATATTAATTTCCTGTAAAGAAAATTCAAATTTAAAACCTGAACAAATTAGAACAGGAACCTTTAAAACTGTTTTAACCGAAGGTAATTACGAATCTATCGCAACAAGAAACAATACCATTCAGGTAGAAACCTACAATCAAAAAAAAGACACTTTTTATATTAATTGGAAATCAAATTTTGAATATTCACTTGTTAAAAAAAATCCGAAAAACGATTTAGACAAAAAAGAATTTGTCGTTAAAATTACAGGAATTAAAAAAAACGAATATACTTTTACTGCACATTATAAAGGGTCTAACTTTAAGCAAAAAGGTACAGCAATTAAAATAAACTAATATTTATGGAAATCTTTCAGCATAGCGAAACTTGGGTAGCACTACTAACATTAATTTTTTTACAAATTGTTTTAGGTATAGATAATATTATATTTATATCAATTGCTGCCAGTAAGCTAAAAGATAAAATCAGAAAAAAAGCCATTAATATTGGTATGATAATAGCAATGGTATTAAGAATTTTACTATTATTTGCAATATCATCATTAACAGCACTTAATAAGCCGTTTTATAGTTTTAAAAACGATTGGTTTAATGTTGATGTAACTGGTCAAGCTGTGATATTATTGATTGGTGGTATTTTTCTGTTATACAAAAGTGTAGATGAAATACACGAAAAAATTGAAGGTATTGAACACAATGAATCTGAAGAATCAACACCTAAATCAACCAGTTTTGGTAATGCAATTGTTCAAATATCAATAATTAACGTAGTTTTTTCTTTTGATTCAATTCTTACTGCTGTTGGTATGACTAATGGTGTTCAAGGCAGTCTTACAATTATGATTGTCGCTGTGGTTATATCAGTAATAATAATGATTTTATTTGCAAACCCAGTAAGTAACTTTGTAAGTAAACATCCAACCATTCAAATGTTGGGTTTATCTTTTTTAATTTTAATTGGTTTTATGCTAATAGCAGAAGCTGCTCACATGTCTAAGCTATCTTTCTTTGGTTCGCATGTTGGGTTAATTCCGAAAGGCTATTTGTATTTTACCATTGCTTTTTCATTGGCTTTAGAATTTATCAATATGAAAGTTAGAAAAAAGCCAATAAAATAAAAAATATTGCCATTTTATTATATTTAAGGTATATTTGGAGCATCTAATTATATACAATTAACAACTATAAGTAATCTATTTTAATCCCTTAAAATTATGATTGAACAATATATTCACGAAGAATGGAAAGATTTTAATTTAAACGACTGCGACCCAGAATTAATGGCTTACAGAATTTCTAACTATGGTCGTGTTAAAATTAAAACAAAAACACAAACCGAATTTAGATTATTAACTCGGTTTGCAAAAGCTGCAAGATTTAATATGTTTTTTTATAAGAAAAAAGGAAATAAGTCTGCCTCATTTTATGTACATAGAGCTGTAGCTATACTGTTTATACATAATAAGGATAATAAAAAATTTGTAATTCATTTAGATCATGATCCGTTAAACAACTCCATTGCAAATTTAAAATGGGTAGATAGAGCAGAGTTGGTTGTACATCAGCATAAAAATCCAAAAAGACAAACCAAAAAAGGGTATAAATTAACCGAAGGCAGAGTGAAATTAATTAAGAAAAAGCTACAAGATCCTAACAATAGAACTCGTATGAAAATGATAGCCAAACAGTTTGGTGTTTCAATTATGCAAATTTCACGTATTAAATCTGGTGAAAATTGGGCACATGTTACTATTGATTAAATCATAAAATTCGTTTGGTTATTATTATTTACACTTGATATAGGTGATTATTTTATGAAATAATAAATATGCATTAATTTTAAAATAGATATTTTTAAACATTTGTTAATTAGCACTTTGTATTATTTTCGGAGTGCTTATTTTGTAATAAAAATTGTAGTTATAAACATTTTATTAACAAATAATTCAAAGTTATTAATAATATTATTAGTTTATTAACATTTTTGTTGTATGTTTGTTAATAACTTACAACCTATAAATTGTTTTTTACTATGACTACTGAACTAATTAATCAAAAAATTAAAGATTTATTAACGACAAAAAAAGATCATTCAAAAGAAATATTTGATTTGTTTTCATTTTTAACCGATTTCAATTCAAAGTCAATTAATAGTAAGACTAAAAATTTGAATAATAGCTTTGAATTAGTAAGTAGAATCACAACAAAAGGTAAAATAAAATTTTGTAATACCGATTTTTGTAAAGCAACAAATGAAACATCAAAAAAACTTCAAAATAAAAAAATAACAAGTATTTTTCATCCAGAAATGCCTAAAACCATTCTGAATAAAGTAAAAAACGAATTAACTCAAAACACTTTTTCGCTTGCTGTTATTAAAGGTATTGATAAAGACGGAAATTCAATTTGGTTAAATACTCATTTTTCTGCTAATACATCAAATAAATTAAATATTGCTTGTAATTTAAAAGCAAAGCCAAGTTCTAAAGAAACAATTAATAAAATAGAAGCGATATATAACACCATTTTTTTATTAGAGAACCATGTAAGTCAAGATATTGCAACTAAATATTTTGATGGTCTTTTAGAGATGGAATACGGTAATTATGAAGGGTTTTTAATTAATGCTTTTCAATAACAAAAAATAAAGTAACTAATTGTAAAGAGACAATCTATAGACAGATTGTCTTTTTTTATGAAAAATTAATTAATATTAGAACTGATTTTTTATAATAATTCTATTTTTGTTATCACTTTTACAATACAAATATACAAATGACTTTACTACAAAATATAAAATTACAAACCCAATTTTCAGAAAAAAGCATTGCTAATACTGTTAAACTCTTAAATGAAGATTGTACAATTCCGTTTATTTCTCGTTACAGAAAAGAAATGACGGGTAATTTAGACGAAGTTGAAATAGGATTAATTGTAAAATTAAAAAAGGAATTTGAAACTTTTCAAAAAAGAAAAGATACCATTTTAAAGGCATTAGATGAGCAAGATATTTTAACAGATGAATTAAAAAATAAAGTCATCCGATGTAAATCGACACAAGAATTAGAAGATTTGTACCTTCCGTACAAGAAAAAACGAAAAACCAAAGCAGAAACTGCTCGTAAAAACGGCTTAGAACCTTTGGCAAAAATTATCATGGGGCAGCATAGCGGTAATATTGAAATTACTGCTTCACAATACCTAAACAGCGTCATTTTAAATGAAGATCAAGCTATTGAAGGTGCTGGTTTTATAATTGCAGAATGGGTTAATGAAAACATTAGTGTTCGTAATAGGTTAAGACGAATTTACGAACGTAATGCATTGATTTCTACTAAAATTACTTCGAAATCTAAAAAATTAGAAGTGGATAGTATTGCATTTGACAAAGCACAGAAATTTAAAGATTATTTTGATTGGAATGAAAGCCTAAATCGTTGTCCATCTCATCGCCTTTTGGCAATGTTAAGAGCAGAAAATGAAGGTTTTATACGGCTAAAAATTGAAATTGAAAAAGAAGATGCAATAGATGTAATTGACCAACGCATAATTAAAAATAACTCGGACAGTAAGCAGTATTTAGAAAAATTTATAGACGATGCTTACAAGCGTTTATTAGCGCCTGCATTATCAAATGAAGTTTTACAAAAAGCCAAAGAAAAAGCAGATAATATAGCGATTGAGGTATTTGCCAAGAATTTAAAACAGTTGTTACTTGGTTCGCCTTTAGGTGAAAAAAATGTATTAGCTATTGATCCTGGGTTTCGATCTGGTTGTAAGGTTGTTTGTTTAGATAGACAAGGTAATTTTAAAAAATATGAAACTATTTTTCCACATCCACCACAAAAGGAAAGTGCTTTGTCAAGTAAAAAAATAATAGAATTAGTAAACAAATACAATATAGAAACTATTGCTATTGGCGATGGAACTGCTTCTCGAGAAACGGAACAATTAGTGAAAAATATTAAGTTTAAAAGAGAAATTCCAATTTTTGTGGTAAGCGAAGCAGGAGCTTCTATTTATTCGGCAAGTAAAATTGCACGTGAAGAATTTCCTAAAAAAGATGTTACAGTTCGTGGTGCAATTAGTATTGGAAGACGTTTACAAGATCCATTAGCCGAATTGGTAAAAATTGATGCCAAATCTATTGGTGTTGGTCAATATCAACATGATGTTGACCAAGTAAAGTTAAAAAATGAATTAGATACAGTTGTTTCACATTGTGTAAATTTAGTTGGTGTAAATATCAATACAGCAAGTAAATCATTATTGACTTCAGTTTCTGGTATTGGAGAAAAATTAGCCGAAAACATTGTTGCATATCGTGATGAAAATGGCGCATTTATAAGTAGAGCCGAAATTAAAAAAGTGCCAAGGTTAGGCGCAAAAGCCTTTGAGCAAGGTGCTGGTTTTTTGCGAATTATAAATGGTAAAAATCCGTTAGATAATTCAGCCGTTCACCCAGAAAGTTATTCAACTGTAAAGAAAATGGCAAAATCATTAAACACAACCGAAAACGAGCTTATTGGTAATACAAAACTATTATCAAACTTACAATTGACTCATTTTATAACAGACAAAATAGGCTTGCCAACATTACAAGATATTAAAAAGGAATTAGAAAAACCAGGTTTAGATCCAAGAGAAAAAGCCAAAGTGTTTTCTTATGACCCAAACATAAAAACAATTAATGATGTTATTTCTGGTATGATTTTGCCTGGAATTGTAAATAATGTAACTGCTTTTGGTTGCTTTGTAAGTATTGGAATTAAAGAAAGTGGACTTATTCATATTTCTAATTTATCTGAGACCTTTATTAAAGATCCAAACGAGATTGTAAAGTTGCAGCAGCATGTAACAGTTAAAGTTTTAAATGTAGATGTACAACGAAAACGCATTGGGTTAAAGTTAGAAAATTAGAAATATAGCGTTAAAAACAAAGAAACGAAATTATTTTAAAAATAAACCAACATTAAAATGAAGAATTATTTTTATACCTTTACACCAAATAAAACACAAAATGAAAATAGAAGTATCTAACGGAGAAATAGCAGATAAATTAACAATCATCGAAATAAAATTAAAGCATATTAAAGATGAGGCAAAATTAAAAAACCTTAGAACGGAATATGCTGTTTTAGACGAAGCTGTATCAAAAATTATTAAAAAAGACCATAAATTATATGTTGCATTACTAAATATAAACCAAGAATTATGGAATATTGAAGATGATATTCGTGATTTAGAGCGAGATAAAAATTTTGGCGATGCTTTTGTTAAAACTGCTCGTGCTGTATATTTTACAAACGATAAACGCTCTGATATTAAACGCGAAATTAATAAATTAACTGGTTCAAATTTGGTTGAAGAAAAGTCATATCAAAAATACGATTAAATTGTGTTTTTATAATAAATTAACTTGAAATTTGAACCTAAACTTACATCAAATTTAGGCTTATTTTACGTTAATATTTAATAAATTTTGTTTTTAAAATATCTCCGTTTTCTAATTCAATTTTAAAGAAAGTTAGTATCCAAATATGAAGTGAATAGGTCTAAATAATAGTAAATCATAGCCAAAAACAAGAAATACACCTATAAATGTATTTAATGTCAATAATTAAAAGTACAGTTTTACAAAAAAATAAGCACATAGCTTAAAAACAGATACTCTTTTAATTATAAAAATTTATTTTGAGTTTCTTTTGTTGGTATTTTACAAGTGTTATTTTTTCCAAACCATTTGTATCTATTTTTTGCAATAATATCGTAAATAAAATTGCGTGAAAATTTAGGAATTAGAATAAATATATAACTCAAATTATATGGAAAACTAAGCTCTTTCGCTATAATTAAAGCAGCAGATGATTTAAAATAAATTTTATTATCTTTAATTAATACAATGCTATTTAAGTTGTTTTTATTTATTTTACTGTTAAACTGTAACAAAAGTTTTTTTGCAACGTCTGATTGTAGAGAAGCAAATAAGAAAATATTTTTAATATCTTTTTTTAGAATAAAATTTACCGACGAATCACAAAGGTTGCAAATTCCATCAAAAAGAATTATATATTTATTTTGAATACGCATTATACAAAGTTAAGCAAAGAAAAACAATAAGATGATAAAAATTGAAAAATTACACAAGTCATATCCAATAGGAAAAAAAGATTTTTTACATGTATTAAAAGGAATTGATTTGCATATTAAAGAAGGTGAATTTGTTTCAATAATGGGTTCTTCAGGTTCAGGAAAATCAACTTTAATGAACATTGTTGGTTTATTAGATCATCATGACGAAGGTAATTACGTTTTAAATGGACAAAAAATAAAAGCGTTAAATGAAAACGATGCAGCAGTTTTACGTAATAAATTTTTAGGATTTGTATTTCAATCATTTAATTTAATTTCGTATAAAACAGCATTAGAAAACGTTGCTTTGCCATTA
>JALSLZ010000153.1 GCA_026988075.1 Flavobacteriaceae bacterium | reverse complement strand
CTGGTCATATTACAGCTATTAAATCAAAAACAAATAAAATGATTGAAGCTCGTAAAAAAGCTAATAAAATTGATGATTTTGAGAAAAAAGCTTTAGCATATTGTAATAATGTAAAACCGTTTTTTGACGAAATTAGATACCATAGCGATAAATTAGAAATTATGGTAGATGATGAATTATGGCCTTTATCTAAATTTAGAGAAATGCTATATACAAGATAAAAATAGTACAATAATTAAAAATGAGTTTACAATGTAAACTCATTTTTTTTACACACATAAATATGATACGAAAAGCAACAATTAAAGATGCAAAATCAATTGCTCATATTTACAATTACTACATAAAAACATCGGTTGCAACTTTTGCTGAAAACCCATTAAATGAACAGGAAATGATTGTCAATATTAACAAATCTATTTTTTGGTTTGTTTATATTATTGATACTGAAATTGTAGGTTATGCTTATGCAAGTAAATGGAAAGAACGTAGCGCTTATAGTAAGTCTGTTGAAATTTCAGTCTACTTAAAACCTGATTTTTTAGGCAATGGTATTGGATCGGCTCTTTATTCAAAACTTTTAGACGAATTAAAAAAGCTTAAAATTCACGCTGTAATTGGTGGAATATCACTACCTAATAAAGCAAGCCAGCAACTACACACAAAATTTGGCTTTGAAAAAGTAGCCCATTTTAAAGAAGTAGGCTTTAAATTTAATAAATGGATTGATGTTGGTTATTGGGAATTGATTTTAAAATAAAAAAGTCAATCATTTTAGCTATTCCATTTTTTAATTTTAAATAATGACCGTACTTTTGCCCAAACCTAATAGACAATGTCAAAAACTAAATATATTTTTGTAACTGGTGGAGTTACTTCATCCCTTGGAAAAGGAATAATCGCAGCATCTTTAGCTAAATTATTACAAGAAAGAGGATATACTGTAACAATTCAAAAATTAGACCCATACATTAATATTGATCCAGGAACTCTAAACCCATACGAACATGGAGAATGTTTTGTTACTGACGATGGTGCAGAAACCGATTTAGATTTAGGACATTACGAACGTTTTTTAAACACACCAACATCGCAAGCAAATAACGTTACAACGGGTAGAATTTACCAAGCTGTAATTAATAAAGAACGCAAAGGCGAGTTTTTAGGCAAAACAGTTCAGGTAATTCCACATATTACTGACGAAATAAAAAATAGAATTCAATTATTAGGTAAAACAAACAAATATGATATTGTAATTACCGAAATTGGCGGAACTGTTGGTGATATTGAATCGCTACCTTACGTAGAAGCTGTTAGGCAATTAAAATGGGAATTAGGTAATGAAAACGCCTTAGTAATTCATTTAACTTTAGTGCCTTATTTAGCTGCCGCTGGAGAATTAAAAACAAAACCAACACAACATTCTGTAAAAATGCTGATGCAATCTGGTGTTGCTCCAGATATTTTGGTTTGTAGAACAGAACGACATATAAACGATAATATTAAAGCTAAATTAGCTTTATTTTGTAATGTAAATACAGAGTCTATTATCGAATCTATCGATGCAGAAACCATTTACGATGTGCCCAACTTAATGTTGAAAGAACAATTAGATGTCGTTGTTCTTAAAAAATTAGCTTTACCAACTGACATAAAACCAAGTTTAACAGAATGGAATAATTTTTTAGACAAACATAAAAACCCAAAAAATACTATAGAAATTGGTTTAATTGGTAAATATGTCGAGTTACACGACGCTTACAAATCAATAACCGAAGCATTTATTCACGCTGGTGCAAGCAACGAAACCAAAGTTAAAGTGAGATGGATACATTCAGAGAGCTTAGCCGTAGAAAATGTACCTGAAAAACTCAACGGCTTAAATGGTATATTAGTTGCTCCTGGTTTTGGCGGTAGAGGTATTGAAGGCAAAATTGACGCTGTACGTTTTGCTCGTGAAAATAAAATTCCGTTTTTGGGTATTTGTTTAGGTATGCAAATGGCAGTAATCGAATTTTCAAGAAATGTATTAAACTTATCTAATGCCAACTCCATTGAAATGGACGAAAAAACACCGCATGCCGTAATTAATTTAATGGAAACACAAAAAAATATTATTAATAAAGGTGGAACAATGCGTCTTGGTGCATGGAATTGTAAATTAGAAAAAGACTCAAAAGCACATGCTATTTATAACAAAGAATTAATAAGCGAACGTCACAGACATAGATACGAGTTTAATAATGAGTATTTAGAACAATTAACTAATGCCGGAATGCTTGCAACAGGTACAAACCCCAAAACTGGTTTGGTAGAAATTATTGAATTGCAAAACCATCCATGGTTTGTTGGTGTGCAATATCATCCAGAATATAAAAGTACCGTGTTAAATCCGCACCCATTATTTATCGATTTTATTAAAGCGTGTTTGACTTATTCTAAAAAATAAGTTTTATTAGGAATCTATTTTTTATCTTAGACAACCAATTTAACACATTTTTAAAAACTGGTTATTTTTTAGATTATTCGGTGAGTTTTATTTTTAATAATTCAATTTATAAATAGAAGTTGATTGTTTTTCAGTTAGTTTTTTAGGCAACAACCTCATTACATTATTTCGCAAAAATATACTTAACCTGTTTTTTAAATGAGCCATTTTTCCAACTGACCAACTTGTTTTTACAATTTTTTGAGCATTCTTTTTTCTTAATTTTTCAAGTTTTTTAAATGCTAATTCTATATTTTTTTCGGTTGATAAACATGCTGCAATAACAAAGGCAGTTTCAATGGCTTGACAAGCACCTTGACCTAAATTAGGTGTTGTTGCATGTGCAGCATCTCCAATCAAGCAAACATTTTTATGATGCCAACTTGAGATTGGTTTTAAATCCATTATTTCATTAAAAATGATGTTGTTTTTCTCGGTTTTTGATATTATTTTTTTGATAAGTAGATTAAAATCCGAAAACAATTCGTTCAAATTCACATTTGTAAATTCTTTTTTATAATCAGTTTTATAATTGGCAAGTGCATACCAATACACTTCATTTTTATTAATATGAACAAATCCAAAACGTTTTCCCTTACCCCATAATTCATTTAATTCGGTTTGGTATTTATTTGGAATATCTATTTTTACTATTCCTCGCCAACATACTTGTTTCGCTATTCGTAGTTCAGTATTGTTAATGATTGATTTTCTAACTATAGAGTGAATTCCATCAGCACCAATCAATATATTTGAAGTGTATGATGTTCCGTCTTCAAAAACAAAATTTACACTTTCATTTGTTTGACTTAGTGATTTTAACTTTTTGTTTAAATGTATTTTTACTCCTTTTAACCTGTTCAATAAAATAGTATGTAAAGTTGCTCTATGAATGGCATACGTTTTAGCCTTAAATTCTATTTCTGCATTTACTAAATTCACTTTAGTAATTGTATTTAGTTTTTCATCTGTTATCAGTAACGAATTTGTATAATTTGCTAAAGATGAAATTTCATCATAGATGCCTAATCTTTTATAAACTTGCATTGCATTAATTGCCAAATTAATACCTGAACCTGCTTTTTTAAATTCTTTTGACGCTTCAAATATTTCTACTTCAAATCCTTTTTGTTTTAAAGCGATTGCAGTTGTTAAACCTCCAATTCCTGCTCCTATTATTGAAATTTTCATTTACTTATCAATTGAATTAGTATTCCGATTATTCCAATGGTTAAACAAAGTGGCGAAAATAGTTTGCTATCTGATTTTGCGAATTCAGTATGCTTTATTTTCTTAAAAAAACCAACATAATTAAAATCTCCTATGGCACGCAAAATAAAAATGAAAGGAATAATCCAAAATCCGTAATTTGTTACCCAATTTGGAATAGGAACATTTATAAAGCTTGAATTTAGAAGATATATTAGACCAAATATTATCAAAACAAGCGCAACTAATAAGGTAGCAAATTTTGGAATTGTTAGCGTACTTACTTTATTATTTTTTGAAGGTATTACCTTTTCTAAGCCCCAAACACCACCAAAAAACCAATAAAAATGAAAGCCTCCAAATGCAATAAAAATTAAGAATAAAATTAAAGTTAGAATTGTGATTATCATAAATTTTGGTTTTTATGTCTGTTCAAATTGATTTATATTTATCTAATTAATAGGTCAAAGGTACTAAAATTATTACTAATAGGTCAAGTTTACTATTTTATTTACCTTTGTAATATGAAAAACACCAAAGAAATAATTTTAAACACTTCTTTAGAACTATTTAATTCACTGGGCTTGTCTAAAGTAACACTAAGGACAATTGCCAATAAAATGGGAATAAGTCAAGGTAATTTGAATTACCACTTCAAAAAGCGTGAAGATATTATTGAAGCACTATACTTTCAGTTGGTTAGTAATATTGATAAAAGTATGTTGAATTTACAACAATCTAAAGATGTTCTACAATTAATGCTTGATATTTCGCAAACGATAATGTCTAACTTTTATAAATATCGTTTTTTTCTACTTGATTTTGTTCAGATTATGCGTGAAAATAAAAAGATCAAAAAGCATTATGCTGAATTAACTACTCAAAGAGAACAGCAATTTTCAATGCTTTTTAATTTATTGATAAAAAATGATTTAATGCGAAAAGAAGTGCTGCCAAATGAATATAAATATTTATATAAACGTATTCAAATTTTAGGCGATTTTTGGATTTCAGATGCAGAAATTATTCATACTAAGACAACAAAAAAAACAATTGCTATGTATTCAGAGATTTTAACACAGGCTATCTATCCATATTTAACCGCTAAAGGTCAAAAAGAATATCATCAATTATTTTAGTTTTACTTAATTTAATAATTATAAGCAATTAATTTGGGTCTTTTGAAGCGTCTAAACTTAGTTTTCCGCCAAGTACATCAAAATACATTTTAAAATCCGATTTTAAACTCCATAACGGATATTTAAACGTTGCTGGTTGATTTTTTTCGAAAAAAAAATGACCAACCCAAGCAAAACCATAACCTGTTAATGGTACAAAAAGCAACCAATATGGGTTTAAATGTATCACACTTGTTATAAGCAATGCCAATACAATACTCGTACCAATAATATGCAATAATCTACACGTATAATTACGATGTTCTTTTAAGTAGAACTTGTAAAAATCTTCGTAATCCGTAATTTTATCTTCCATAATAGTATTAATTAGTTTGCTAATTTAATAAATAAATCCATCCATTTGCAAATTTAAAATAACCATCGTTTAATTTAATACTGTAAAAATAGGTTGCCGATGGCAGTTTTTTATTATTATATGTTCCGTTCCAGTTTTTTGTATTTTTATTTCCGTTATAAACAATACTTCCATAACGATTAAATATTTTAATTTCGGCATTGGGATATATTTGAAATAATGTATCTAAATTAAAAGTAGTATTCGGAGGCAATAATTGAGGAGTTGTTGAAGGACAGTATGTTATATTCAACTCTAATTCAGTAACTGAATAACAACCCGTACTTGTGTCGTATACTTTTATATAAAGCTTTTGCGGATTACTATGATTCTCATACTCGCTAATATTTAAAATTTCATTTTCATTGGATGATAAATCACTTTCAGATGCATAAACCGAATAAACAAAATTTATATTTGTACTTATCTCATTTAAAGAGGCTTCTAAATTAAAAATACTTTTTTTAAAGCCATTATTACAAGCAGATAAAGACTCTGGAATGTTAATTATTGGCAATTCAGGCAATTGAATTTGAAAGACACTTTCATTATTTAACTCGTCTAACTCTATAATTGTATCATTGCCATTACCCAAATCATCTGCTACAGCAATGATTTCGAAATTATTTTGGAATGATGCTGGTATTTCTAACTCAATATTTAAGCTAATTGAATCATTAACTGCTATGTTTTCATTGGTGTAAATGGTTTCTAAATAATAAGTATCAATTCCGTTAAAGGCATAAAAACTAATTGGAATATTGGGCAAATAATTTGTTGCATTAAGCGAATTAAAAACAGTATAATCAACAGTTATTAGTCGTTGATTACAATTATTTATTTCATAATTATCTATTTGAATTGTAGCGTCTGGAAGTTGTGAATTTAACTTGGTCACAATACAGTTTAATATAACATAATCTTGACCTGAAGTAAGTTTAATTGTTGCCGAAGTATCACCAATATTTATATAATCTTCAATATTATACAAATCCAAATCCATATTGTATAAATTTGTTTCTCCTGTAAAGCTATTCGTTCCGTTAAAAGCATTATCTACTGGATTTAAAGGTAGGCTTTCAATTGCATTATCGTTAACTGATAAGGTTTCATTAACTGCTAAAGCACTATCGCCTTCCCAAGCTAAAAACCCTATTTGCGCACCTGTATTATCAATTACATTTAAATTATCTAATTGAATAGTTACATCGTTAGGAAGCACGCTTTGCAAACCATCGTAAACATTTATTTGGTTTTCTGGCAAGTTGTCATTAGCATATATTATTACAATTGCCCAACCGCCAAAATTAATTCCAGATGAGCAATAATTTGGTATAATGGTATTTAAATCTAAATTAGATAACGTATAATTACCGTTACCTAATGACGCTACTTGGCTGGTAACATCGTAAAAAACACTAAAAAAATCATAACTAAAATAGTTAGTACTAAAGGTTCGTTGCGCTGTTAGATTTTCGTTATTTAAACGAATATCAAAATCACCCAAACCAGAACCAGCCCAATATAAATAAGCTGCTTCTATTGTATTATTAGCGCCTATATTTAACGATGCTGTTGCGCTTGTTAATATAGCACAATTGGCATTGTTTTCGTTTTCTACTAAATTTAAGGTATTGCCAATCATAGTAAAATCTACATGACCATTAAATTGGCGATAAAGCGAAATGTCTTGTGCGCAAAGTAATATTGAAAAAAAATAAAGCGATATAAAAATTACTTTTTTCAATGGACTATCTTTTAATATTTTAAACTAAAATGACCTTTTCGCTCATATTTTTCACCTCTTATATCGGTAAATTTAACTAAAAACCAATAATCTGTTTTTTCTAATAGGGTTCCAAAATAAGTACCATCCCAAGATTCGTTATTATTTAGCACTTTGATAATTTTACCGTATCTATCAAAAATGGTTACATTTAAAACCAACAAGTCATCACCGCCTAAAATCTTAAAAGTATCGTTAATTCCATCTTGGTTAGGCGTTAATATTTTTGGGAATTTTAATATGGCTACTTCTCGCTCAATAATTTGACAACCTACATTATTTTTATCTTTAATATAAATAGTGTGCAAGCCTTCTTCTACTTCATAAAATATATGACCATCAAGCTGATTGGCATCTTCAAAATTATCACTATCTATTGCGTACTCATATTCGCCTGATCCTTCTACAACTAAAGTTATTTTATTCTTAACGGCATCATCAAAAACAGTAAGTGTTTTTATAATTGCCGAACTTGATAATTGTACCGTAAATGTTTTTTCTTTTATACAACCTTCACTACTTGTAGCTATTACAGTATGTTCTCCTGCTCGTTCTATAAATGCTGTTTTTGAAAAATTAGGATCTGTATTTAGCACATTACCCAATTCATCTTGCCATTGATAAGTATCTGGCACACCAGAAGCTGGCGCTGGATAATTTGTTACACTAACTTCATAAGGCAATGCGTCAACACATATTATTTGATTTTCTATTTCAAAATAAGGCGTTTCATTAACGACTAAATCTATATATAAATCCAATCCCATTCCTGCACAATTTAAATTGTTTTCATTTTCTACTCTTATATAAATTCGCTCTGGATTGGCAGTTGTTGTATTTGTATTTAAATTTCTATATTTATGTGGATTTGTAATTAAATTGTTTTGTAATTGAGCGTCTTCAATTGATGGATAAAATGTTATATTTAATTTAGACCTAATCCCTAATGGAAATAATGCTAAAACCTCATCGTTTACCTGTATTAAATTAAACTCTGACAAACCGTCGTATTCAGTACTTACACCTTCAATAAAATCATCACAATTAATTATTGTTTTATTAAATACAGCATTTGATATTGTTACAGCAACATTTACTTGACCTATAGTATAACATTCATTTTGATTTTTAACTCTAACCCAAAAAATATCGCCATCGGTAACTTCAAAATTTTGCGGTGTAGCAATTGGTGATAATTCATTTTCTGCATTATAAAAACTTGAATAATAAACAAACGATTCGTCATTGTAATTGTCAGAAACAAAACTATTGGCTTGTGTTAAATCGACCAAAGTGTTATTGGTACTATCTGTATCTTCATCGCATTGTTGAAATTCAATTAACGAATTGATTTCTGGTATTTTGTACACTTCTATTTTGAAAGAGGCTCTATCGTAACAATTAACATCTAAATTATTAGTCATCTGTACATAAATAGTTTGTGGAGTTTCTATATTTGTATATGCTGTTGGCACTGTTATTTGATCGGTATAAGTATCTTCTGTAAAATAGGTTAATGTGTAATTATTTTCGCTTGCTCCATTTAAAATATCTAATTTATTTTCGGTTAAATCAAATTTTATATATCCATCAAAATAGTTACCAACCGTATCATTATCACAATAAGAAATAGCAGGTATATCATTAGTATCTGCCATGTCTGTATTAGAAATTTCAATAACAAAACTTGATTGAGCAGTACAATTGGTACTTGCTATATTACGCACTTGCGTGTAAATAGTTTCACCAGCACTATCGTAAGCAGTTGCATCAGCAACTTCGGTAGTGTAGGTATTATCGGTATAATAAAGCACTTCAAATTCAGTAGCTAATTGTCCGTTTAATATTTCGTTTTGTTTTTCGGTTAAATTAAATGTTGCAACACCATCTGCATCATTATCGCATTGATATAGGTTTGTAATTGAATTATTTATAGAAGCTGCAGTAACAAATTGTAATTCTATTTCATCTTCGCCAACACATCCAACATCTATTGTTGCTCGTACTTTATAAACTCCATTGCCTAAATTGGCATTGTATGTTTGAAAATTTTCGCCTGTAATTGTTACAAAATTACCATCAATTGGTTCGTTGTCAAAAAACCATTCGTATGACGATGGTGTTTGTGCAATAATATTGGCATCTAATAATTTTTCAGTACCACAAACTGCCGAGTTATTACCAGATAAATTAGGGTCACCTAAATTTGCTCCTAAATCAAAACTTCCTGCTTCTAAGAAAATTGCAGAATCCCATATTTCATCATTTTGATCAACTACTACAATTTTCATTTCGTACAATTGACCTGGAACTACTGTTGCTGAAGCTGTTAAAATTTTTGTTCTACCTCCATAATTTGTATCAGGCAAATTATAACCTGCAAAATCACTTTCATGTGCTGGACAATTGGTTGAGTTATTAATGTTTCTCACATTAACAACCGAACCGTCAGGAAGTATGGCAATATTTGTATAATTTGTTGTTCCTGCTCTTCGTAATAAAAAAGCAAACGCATCTGCATACGCACATTCAGTATTACCTCCATATTCTTCAGAAGCCATTAAAAATCGAAAACTTATGTTAGAAGTAACCGTTTGAAAATTAAATTTTATAAAAGTTGCATCATTTGTACCTGCTGTTCCTAAAGCTGCTTCTAAATCGGCATCTCCAGACAGAGAAAGATCACTAGAAACTAACGCTCCATTTGTTGTATTTCCGCCTTCATAGGCCCTACCAGTAGATAAAATAATTCCTTCATCAAAAGGAAAATTACTACCTGTTGGTCTTTTAAAAAATCCATAACTTTTTGTAGTTAAACTATTAGGCGCTCCAAAAACTTGCTCGCTAAAGGTGTCAATCTGGGCACAATCACCCGAAATAAAAACATCTTCGACTAATGTTTGTAAAGAGTATGATGATTCTGCATTAGAAGCATCATTAATTTTAATTATTTGAGAAAAAGTTGTTGTAGCAACAAAAATAAAAAATAGAGATAAAAGTAATTTATTCATGTGATATTAATTGTAGTTTGTCGTAAAAATACACTAAAAAACCTTATCTTAGTATATTTTTAACAATTCTACAGAATAAACACTAATTTTATTGCATTTTTAAGCTAAAATGACCTTTACGTTGGTGTGTTTTATTATCTCTATCAATAATTTGAGTTAAAAACCAATATTCTGTTTCGGTAGCAGATTGCCCTCTAAAAGTACCATTCCATTTTTCGCTTTTATTTAACACAGCTACTATTTTTCCGTATCGATCAAAAATAGTGGTCTTAGCGCTTATAAAATCATTACCACCATCAATAAAAAAGTAATCGTTAACATTATCTCCATTTGGTGATATATATCTTGGAAAACGGATGACTACAATTTCTTTATCTATAGATAAACAGCCACTTTTATCATTAATATGAATAATGTGCAAGCCTTGATCTACATTATTAAAAATATGCCCGTTTATTTTATTAGCGTCAACAAAATTTTCATTATCCATTGAGAACTCATAATTACCAATACCACTAACCAAAACAGAAACAATATTATTACTTTGTGAATCGTCAAAAATAGTGACTTTTTCAACTTTAGCAATACTCGATGCTACAACAGTAAAGGTTTTTGTGGTTGTACACATAGATGCAGAAGTAGCCATTACTGTATATTCGCCATCTTTGGTTATTAAAGCCGTTTGCGTTGTATTTACAGCATCAGACACATCGGTTGGTATACTATTGCCAAACTCGTCTTCCCATACATATATATAATCTAACTCTAAGGGGTTTTGAATAGTAACTCTTAACGGGTCTGGTAATAAATTAACGCATAACAATTGGTCGTTAATTGTAAATTCTGGGTTATCGTTCACTATTTCAAACTCAATTGTTGTTGTAGCAATACACGAAGTGTTGTTACTATTAACAAGTTCAACATTAACATTTTGAGTTGCTGTATTAAAAAATTCTGGTAGTGATGGTAATATTTCAGCACCATTTGTTCCGTCT
>JALSLZ010000152.1 GCA_026988075.1 Flavobacteriaceae bacterium | reverse complement strand
AAAAAAAGACACTCTATTTCTAAAGTGTCTTACTCAGTAGCGGGAACTGTCCCGAAGCTTCGGGAGAACCAGTGACAATAAAGTTTTTTACATAAAAAAAGACACTCTATTTCTAAAGTGTCTTACTCAGTAGCGGGAACTGTCCCGAAGCTTCGGGAGAACCAGTGACAATAAAGTTTTTTACATAAAAAAAGACACTCTATTTCTAAAGTGTCTTACTCAGTAGCGGGAACTGGACTCGAACCAGTGACCTTTGGGTTATGAGCCCAACGAGCTACCTACTGCTCTATCCCGCGATTTAGACTGCAAAGTTACTACTTTTTATGAAACAAACAAGTTAAATTTTACATTAAAATAAAAAAACATCAACTTTATTAGTTGATGTTTTTTATTTATTATACAATGTATTAGTAATTAGCCATTCATAGACATTAAAAACTCCTCATTACTTTTTGTAAATTTAATTTTTCCTTGAATAAACTCCATTGCTTCTATTGGGTTCATATCTGCCAAATATTTACGTAAAATCCATAAACGTTGTAAAGTCTGCGGATCTAATAATTTATCATCTCTACGAGTACTCGATTTAATAATATCAATTGCAGGGAAAATTCTACGATTAGAAATGTTTCTGTCCAATTGTAATTCCATATTACCAGTACCTTTAAACTCTTCAAAAATCACCTCATCCATTTTAGAACCAGTATCTGTAAGTGCAGTTGCAATTATGGTTAAAGAGCCGCCATTTTCAATTTTTCTTGCAGCACCAAAGAAACGTTTTGGTTTATGTAATGCATTTGCGTCAATACCACCAGATAATATTTTACCAGAAGCTGGCGCAACTGTATTATAAGCTCTTGCTAAACGAGTAATAGAATCTAATAAAATAACTACATCATGACCAGATTCTACCAATCTTTTTGCTTTTTCAAGTACAATATTTGCTACTCTAACATGTTTTTCTGCTGGCTCATCAAAAGTAGAAGCTACAACTTCACCTTTCGTACTTCTACGCATATCGGTAACTTCTTCAGGTCTTTCATCAATTAATAATATTATTTGATAAACTTCTGGATGGTTAGAAGCAATTGCATTTGCAATATCTTTCAATAACATGGTTTTACCTGTTTTTGGTTGCGAAACAATCATACCACGTTGTCCTTTACCTATTGGCGAAAACATATCCATAATACGAGTTGATAACGAACCGCCTTTACCTGCTAAATTGAATTTTTCTTGAGGAAATAATGGTGTTAAATGTTCAAACGAAACTCGATCTCTTACAATACTTGGGTTTAAACCATTAATTAATGATACTTTAATTAGCGGGAAATATTTTTCTTGAATTTTTGGAGGTCTAACCACTCCTTTTACAGTATCACCTGTTTTTAAACCAAACAGTTTAATTTGTGATTGTGACACATAAATATCATCTGGAGAGGATAAATAATTATAATCTGACGATCTTAAAAACCCATAACCATCTTTTAAAATATCTAAAACACCTTCTGCTTCAATAATACCATCAAATTCGTAATCTGGTTCTCTGTATTTTACATTACCCTTTAACTCATTGCCTTTATCTACTTTTTGCTTTTGCTGTCTTGGATTTTGTTGTTTTATTTGATTAGGCTTCTCTTTATTGTTTTGTGCTTTTTGAACTGGCTGTTCTTTATTAGAAACTTGTGGTTTATTAACTGTTTGTGCTTTTTTCTTTTTATAATTAGGGTTCATAGCGTTTGCACGCTCATTCTTTTTTCTTTGCTCTTCTAAAATTTCTTCTTTTGTTAAGGTTTTAGATTCACTAACTTTATCTTCAACCTTTTTACTTGTCGCTTTAGGTTTAATTTCCGTTTTTGAAACTGTTTTTTGAGGAGTTACTTTTTTTACTGGTTTTTCCGTCTCTTTTTCTTTTTTTGTATTATCAAAAAGAGTTGGTACTTTTACATCTTTCTCTTTTTTCTGAACTCTTGCTCTTGGCTTTTTTTCTACTTTTTCTATTTTAGTTTCTGTGTTAGGTTTAACAACTTTTGGGTGTTTTGCCTGTTCGTCTAAAATTTGATAAATCAAGTCCATTTTTTTTAATTGACTGACTTTTTTTAAGCCTAATTTTTTAGAAATTTCGTGTAATTCTACTAACTTTTTTTCTTTAAGTTGTCCGATTTCAAACATAAATTATATGTGTAAATTAATATAGTGTTATTGTTAAATTGTAAAGAAGTGTATAATTGTTTTATTTTATGAATAAATTATAATTAGTACTAATTATAATTTTATTTAGAAATACAATAGTACAACAATAAATTAAATAAATTTACTTTATTACTAAAAATATTAATGTACTTTTGCCAGAGTTATTAAAATGATATGTTACAAAGAATTCAATCTTTATTTTTATTAGTCGTTACTGTTGTTTCTGGAGGTTTATCTTCGGTTTTTACACTTTGGAAAGCAACTTATGATGCTGATTTTTACGCATATGAAACTTTATTAAATGACTCTTTATATATAAAGCCAATTGGTTTTATGTTTATATTATCGGCAATACTGTCTTTCATTACTATTTTTCTATTTAAAAACCGAAAATTACAATTTGTAATGAACAGGCTAAATATATTATTAAACTTTTTATTATTAGGCTTTATTGTTTACAATGTACTTAATTTATCTGGAGAAACTTTGGTTTCTGAGAAAGGTATTGGAACTTTTTTACCTATACTAAGTGTATTTTTATTAGTGTTTGCTAATAGATACATAAAGAAGGATGAAGATCTTGTAAAATCAGTAGATAGACTGCGATAGGCTTATAATTTAGTTATTTAGTGCGAAAAAGTCGACTTGCCTTAGGTAAGTCGACTTTACTATTTTTAAGAAGGGAGTTTATAAAACCATTTTTCTTTTTAATTTTATTATGCTTGAACTATCAAAGTAAAATTATCGAAAAACTCTATTTACAAAACTCCATTTACAATTAAACTTTCTGCAATTTGTACAGCGTTTGTTGCTGCTCCTTTTCTTAAATTATCTGAAACAATCCACATATTTAATGATTTTGGTTGCGAAAGATCTCTACGAATTCTACCAACAAAAACAGCGTCTTTTCCTTCTGCATAAATTGGCATTGGATAGGTGTTGGTTTTTATGTCATCTTGAACGATTATACCTTTAGTTTGACTTAATAACTCTCTAAGTTCACTAACAACAAAATCATACTCAAACTCTATATTTACAGATTCACTATGACCGCCAACCACAGGTATTCTTACTGAAGTTGCAGTTACTGCTATGGTTTTATCGTTTAATATTTTTTGTGTTTCTCTAACTAATTTCATTTCTTCTTTAGTATAACCATTATCTTCAAAATCATCACAATGAGGTATTGCATTTTTATGGATTTGATAAGGATAAGCTTTTTCAGTATCTATACCGTTGTATTCGTTTTCTAATTGTTGAACAGCTTTTACTCCTGTGCCTGTAATTGATTGATAAGTAGAAATAACCAAGCGTTTGATTTTATATTTTTTGTGTAAAGGTGCTAATGCTAAAACTAACTGTATTGTAGAACAATTAGGATTTGCAATTATTTTATCGTCTTTTGTTAATGTATTGGCGTTAATTTCTGGAACAATTAATTTTTTGGTTTGATCCATTCTCCAAGCAGATGAATTGTCAATTACAACAGTGCCAACTTCTGCAAATTTTGGTGCCCATTCTAAAGAAGTCTTTCCACCAGCCGAAAAAATAGCAATAACTGGTTTTTGTAAAACAGCATCTGCTAAACTAATAACTTTATATTTTTTATTATTATAGCTTATTGTTTTCCCAACAGATTTCTCTGAGGCAACTACAAATAATTCCGTTATCGAAAAATTGCGTTCTGCTAAAACTTTTAACATAATATTACCAACCATTCCTGTTGCGCCAACTACTGCTACCTTCATAAAAAAAGTTTTTTAATTGTTATTAAAGCAAAAATACTAAATTGCAACAAATAAACTGTCATGATTATTCTTTACGATAAAAATAAAAAATTCCGCTATACATATATTTACAGAAGAGATTATAGGTCTTTTGAAAATTATTTTTTAATCAACACCATTGTTGCTTTAGATTATCTTTATGAAAATAATTTATTATTGTTAGATTATGGTAAAATAAAGACATATAAACGCAGTGATAAAATTAATATTATAGATGTTTTAGTTAATGAAACCAATGAGCCTGTTTACATTAAACAATTCCATAAAAATCAATATCAACCAGCAACAAACACCATATTTTTTAATGATACACAAGGAGCAGTTTTTAGAAAAAATTATAAAAAACGATTTACTACAAAAAACCAAGGTTTTAATTCTCCATTATCATTGTTTGCTCATGAAATAATTCATTGTTACCACGAATTATACGATGAGAATCATTATCATAAAAGAAGGCAAAACAAAGAAACAAAAGGCAATAAGATTGTGCCTTCAGGAACCGATCTGTCTTATCCAAATAAAGAAGAAGAATTAGTGGTGTTATTGACCAATCAAGTAATTAAAAAATTAGGCGAAGATGTAAGAACAAACTACGGCAGAAGTTATTACGATGTTGACAATGTGCTTTCTGTAAAAAAACCTTCTATTGTGTTTGTTTAGTCTTTTTATACAGTCGTAAATAGTAAAGCAAACACAATAATAGGAGGTTTTTTATATACAAAAATCTAAAAATAGAAATTAATTCCTCCTTTTATTGCAAAATTAGTAGCATTTGGCAAATCTCTATAATTACCTCTAAACACAAAATCTACTCGTAGTAGTTTAAATATATTATCTACACCAGCATGATATTCCCAATATAATTTTTCTGGAGCTTGGTAAGCAAAAGAAGAAGCATTCATGGCAATATTAGTGTCGGATATTGAGCCTATAATTGCTCTTGCTCCTACAACTTCTCTTAAATTCAGTTTGCGTATTAAGGGTATTCTTGAGAAAAACCGACCATTAAAATTATGTTCTACATGTAATGCAGCATATTGATCGGTAACAAATTCATAATAATCTAACAAATCAAAAGTTCTGGCCGCCATAAAAGGCGATTGATTACCTGGTACAACGTTTAATAATGATAATGGTACATCTTCAAAGGTTTTTCCAACTTCAACCGTGTATTTTAATTTTCCTAAACCACCAATTTGAAAACGTTGTTTGTAGTAAAATTGTACTTTATTATAATCAAAATCACTAGCTAATAAACCTTTAATACCTCTTGTATAAGATAAATAAAACACAGGATATCTACCCGAATTTGCAACTTGTTGTTTTACTCCAAAACCGCCTGTTTTTCTACCTGGTGTATATTTTACAACTACATCTAATTCCGATTGTTTTATAGACGATTTTACGTTGCCTTGTTTGTCAAAATAGTTAATATTAAACTTGTCTGGAGCAGCAGATTCCATTTCTTTATATGTTCCGCCTACACGTAAAGATAAATTTTTAGTTGGTTCAAATTCAACACCTAAGTTACTAATGTTTAATTTTGTTAATCGGTAATTTTGACCTCTTGAAAAGAACGAAGAAGATGCAAAACTTCTATCCATAACATTATTAGATGTCGTTAAGCTAACACCTGTTTGTTCTACATCATTACGATTACCACCAGAAATAATTACCCTATGTTTTCTATTAGCTAAATATTTGGCAGAAAAACCGTATTTAAATTTTTTATCGTCAAAACCATATGCACCATAACCTGCTACTCTAAACCTATCATAATCGTGTATGTAACTTCTACCACCAATACGAACTCTAAAACCTTCTACATCATTACTACCAAATGTAGAATAAACAGGTCCAAAATCAAAACCATGTATAAATTGCCAATAACCAGAAGTTAAAACTTCCATTGAAGTATATATTCTATTAAAGGTTTTATTAGACTGTAAAGTATCTATTAATTGATAAATACCTGTTTCTTTATCTGTTAATTTTTCTAATCTGTTTTTTTTCCAATAAGCTTCATCCTTTGTAAAGATAGAAAGGTCATAATCTGCTCTTGATCTTTGCGAATAAAAGCCATTTCCTTTTTCAACATCAAATTGGTAATTATCATATATGGTAGTTCTTCTACCATAAACACCTCTTTGTTCATCTTTTTTTGTTAATGAAAAATCTGACATCATATGATCACGCTTCATTAAAAACACAGAATCACTTAAAACAGTAAATTCTTGCTCTAAGTAAATTTCTTTAATCCAGTTAATGTTAGCACTTCTACTGGCGTGCATTTGTATTTTTTTAACGGCAAAAGTGGTGTCGTTTACCCAAAAATCTCCTTTAAAAGTAAGTTCGTTTTTTCGTCTTGGATAAAAAGTAATGTTGTAACACCATTTATTATCAATAAACGAGCTGTCTGTTAGTACATAATTGTACACAAAAGGTCCTGTTTTAGATAACGGACTTGTAAATGTCTTGTCAAATAAACGTATATAATTATCGTACACATTATAATCTGCATATAGCTGTTTTAAAAATTCATTTACATTTTGATTGTTAGATGTACCTGAATTTTTATTGGCTATTAAATCATCTTTAAACTTTTTAGGAAAACTGTTTTCGCCATAAGTTTTGTATCTCGATTCGTTTATAAAAAAAGGTAAATAGGTTTTTCCTGTAATATTTGAAGTGTCAATTTTTTCAAAAACAAATTCCATACCTTTAAAAACGCGTTGATTTTTAAATTTATCATCAATATTATTTAGGTCAAATTCTATTTTTTCGTATTTATCATATTCATATTGATTGTACATATAAATACCATTTCTACGCTTTTTACTCCACATTTTTTTTAAAATAGCAATTGCAGGGTTTCCTTTTCGCTTTACTTTACCTGAATAAATAACAACGGTATTTAAATTAGATCCTGTTTCTTTTAAAACTATTTTTAAACCATAATTTACCGCTTTTAGGGCAATTGTATTTGATTCAAAGCCCATAAAAGAGACTTCTAATTCTGGGTATGTTTTGTTTGATTCTAAGTAAAAATGACCATTTTCGTCCGAAGTAGTACCTTTAACCGAGTTTTTAAAAATGATGTTACAAAAGGCTATTGGTTCTCCATATTCATCAATAACCTGTCCCTTTACTTTTGTTTGAGAGAACAAGGTGTTTACAGAAATGAGTGCTATAATTAAAAGTATTTTTTTCATTAATCAATTTTTAAGCGAATATATAAATTATACAATAAATAGTAATATCAAACAGTATCAATTATTGTACCCTTTTTTAGAAATAAATTTAAAAATTCCTTTCAATAAAAAAATCAAAAGGAATTTAAAATTATTTTTTTAATCTATTCTATACATACATTACACTTTTAACAGCGCTAACAACATCGTTAAAATTAGGTAGCCATTCTTCTAATAAAACAGGAGAAAAAGGCGCTGGTGTATCTGCGGTAGTTATTCTTTTTATTGGAGCGTCTAAATAATCGAAGGCTTCGTCTTGCACCATAAAAGTAATTTCTGACGATACAGAGCCAAAAGGCCAAGCTTCTTCTAAGATAACCAATCTATTTGTTTTTTTAACCGAAGTTAAAATCATGTCTTTATCCATTGGTTTTACAGTTCGTAAATCAATAATTTCAACAGAAATACCATCTTTTTCTAAAATGTCAGCCGCTTTATAAGCTTCTTTAATTATTTTACCAAAAGAAACGATAGTTACATCGGTTCCTTCTCGTTTTATATCTCCAACACCAATAGGTAAAACATATTCGCCTTCTGGCACTTCGCCTTTATCACCATACATTTGCTCAGACTCCATAAAAATAACAGGATCATCATCACGTATTGCAGCTTTTAACAAACCTTTTGCATCGTATGGGTTTGAAGGCACAATAACTTTTAAACCAGGTGTGTTTGCAAACCAGTTTTCAAAAGATTGTGAATGTGTTGCTCCTAATTGACCAGCAGAACCTGTTGGACCTCTAAAAACAATAGGACAATTAAATTGTCCGCCACTCATTTGTCTAATTTTGGCCGCATTATTTATTATTTGATCAATACCAACCAACGAAAAATTGAATGTCATGTATTCAACAATTGGTCTGTTACCTGTCATGGTAGAACCAATAGCAATACCGGCAAAACCAAGT
>JALSLZ010000151.1 GCA_026988075.1 Flavobacteriaceae bacterium | reverse complement strand
CTTTGTTTGCTCTTGGTTTAATTGAATTATACGCTGTTTCTAAAATTTTAATATTAAATTTATCAGTAAACCGCTTTAAATATTCTTTTTTAGAACCTCCAAATGGCGGACCAACTTCGGTTAACGGGAATTGAAAAAACAAGCCTACCAACTTACCTTTACTTCTTAAAATATTTGTCATTTTGTCAACATAATCATCTCGCAATTTTGGGTTCAAAGCACAATAAAAAGTTTGTTCTAAAATTAAATCAAATGTATCATTTAAATCAAAAAAATCTCCTTGTATTAAATTATTTTTAGGAAAATCAGGCACTCTATTTAGTAAATTATGTAATGGTTCTTTAGCTAAATCAATTACGAAAATATTTTTAAAGCCTTTATTATGTAAATATTCAGCCTCATAACTATTACCTGCACCTGGTATTAAAATTTTTAAATTTTTATCGTTTAACTGATCGATATACTGCTTTAATGGTGTTGTTATACAACCTACATCCCAGCCTATTGCATTACTTTTATACCTGTCTGACCAAAATTCTTTATTCATCTTCGTGATTTTCTAAATAATCTTCTATATCTCTTCTATCTTTCTTTGTAGGTCTTCCTTCTCCTTTTTTACGATAATAATCTTTTGCAAATTTTAACAATTCTTGATTTTCAAAAGCTTCTTTTGGCGTAATATCTTTTCTATACAAATCCACCAATTTTGCTCCTACTCTATTTTTTGGGCTGTCTAATACTAAAAATTCATAATTAATTTGATTTTTTCTTACTTGTATTTTTTCGCCAACAAAAACCTCTTTTGAAGGTTTTACATTTTTTTTATTGATTTTTACATGCCCTTTTTTACAGGCATCTGTTGCAATACTTCGTGTTTTAAAATATCTGGTACACCAAAGGTACTTATCTATTCGCATATTAATTATTTCTACAAATTTACTAATTATTACTTAGAATTTTAATTTCAACCCTTCTATTATTCATTTATCAACTTCTGACAATTCTGTAAATTTTAATGGCTCTATAAATTAAAAACCTTAAAAAAAGATAAATGACAGCATTAACGAAATTGAAAACAACGGAAAAGACATAGAAAGCGTTGAAAGTTTATTGAAATTTCAAGAATTAAAACAAAAAGTTTTAAAATATATTAACGAAATAGCAGGGCAAGCTCATACTTTATTTTCAATCTAACAATCAACCACTTACATTTTTACACTTTTGATTTTAAATTAATATCGTAAAAACAATCCCTTTGTTTAAAACGTTTATCAACTTTGAACTTCAAAGTGTGAGTTTGCCCTGAACGAAATAGCAATAAGTTTGTAGTTTTGAGGCTAAAATTTATATTATGTCAGACGATGAAAAAAGAATATTAAACACAGGAACTAAAGAAGAAAAACTATTTATTTTGAAAAAGAGAAGCGAAGCGCATCTAAATAGTATGAAAATTAACATTAGACTTTTCTAATTTTCATTATTATTATAACAATTCTTAATTTTATCTCTTTTTACAAAATAGATGTGTTTTTTAATCATTTTTCAAAGTAAAAATTAAATATTTTTCACAAATTTACCGATTTAGCGTGTTTTTTTTAAAAAAAATTTCATTTCCAAAAATAACAAAACCCCTTATAATAAGGGGTTTTAAGTAGTGACCTCGATAGGATTCAAACCTATAACCTCTTGAGCCGTAATCAAGTGCGCTATTCAGTTGCGCCACGAGGCCATTTTTACGGCTGCAAATATATTTCTTATTATTGAATTAGAAACAATTTTTATCAAAATATTTTATGATTCTTTTAAAAAATGTGTTAGAATAGCTTGTGCTTCTTTTAAATCTTCTTCATATACATATAATTCATTCGCAGAGTTGCTGCCGCCAAAACCTCCAAGTCTTTGAGATTCTGTGTGATTTTTTATTAAGCAAGGTATTTTCTTATCAATTAAATAATTTTCTAAAGCCCTAAGTGTAATCATTGAGCCTACATATAATTTTGCGTGTTTTGATTTATCGTTCATAAGTGGAATATTTTCAATAAAGATACAAAAACAAGCGATAAAAAACAAGTAAAGCTATAAAAATTCTTTTCTACCAATAGTTTTAGTAATGATGTCTTTTTCAATATCAAATCCTCGAGCAGGAGAATATGCTCTTCCATAGTAAATAATTTGTAAATGCAATTTATTCCATAGTTTTTTTGGAAATAACCTTTTAGCATCTTTTTCAGTTTGAGTGACATTTTTACCCGTCGTTAAATTCCATCGATACATTAATCTATGAATATGTGTGTCAACAGGAAATGCAGGCACACCAAATGCTTGACTCATTACTACGCTTGCAGTTTTATGTCCAACCGCAGGAAAAGCTTCTAAATCTTCAAAATTTGCAGGAACTTTTCCGTCATGTTTTTCAATAATCATTTTTGATAAACCGTAAATCCCTTTTGATTTCATTGGCGATAAACCTACAGGTCTAATAATGGTTTTAATTTCATCTACAGTAAGTTTTACCATATCATATGGATTGTCAGCTTTGGCAAATAACAATGGCGTAATTGTATTTACACGTGCATCTGTACATTGTGCTGACATTAAGACAGCTATTAATAATGTATATGGGTCTTTATGGTCTAACGGAATTGGTGTTTCAGGGTATAACTCTTCTAACGTGTCAATTACAAATTGAACTCTTTCTTTTTTATTCATTTTTTTTAGACTAATAAAACGTTTTGTTATAAGTACTATGACTGTTTAAATTTTATTACTTTTACAAAGTTATAGTTTATCAATGTAAAAAAGGATGTTTTTTGCGTCAAATAAACAAATCAATAAACAGATACAATAAAATGACAAATTTAAAAACAGGCGATAAAGCACCAAGTTTTAGTGCGTTAGATCAAGAAGGTAATAGAATAAAATTAGAGGATTATAAAGGCAAGAAATTAGTCTTGTTTTTTTATCCAAAAGCAAGCACACCAGGCTGCACAACAGAAGTGAAAAACTTAAGAGATCATTACGAAGAATTAAAAAATCAAGGTTATGAATTGTTAGGAGTAAGTGCTGATAGCGCAAGAAGACAGCAAAATTTCATTAATAAAAACGAATTACAGTTTCCTTTATTAGTTGATGAAGATAAAAAAGTTATCAATGCTTTTGGAGTTTGGGGACCGAAAAAATTTATGGGTAGAGAGTACGAAGGTATACATAGAACTACATTTGTTATTGATGAAAATGGGCTGATTAGTGATGTTATATTAAAAGTCAAAACAAAAGATCACGCCAATCAAATTCTTAATAATCTAAGCTAATAGATAGTGTATTGTTTAATTTTTTATAAATATTTTGTTTAAGTAATAATTATTTGATTAAATTTGACAAACTTAAATATTAAATATTCTAATTATGAGTGAAGAAAAACGAGGATATGTAGAGCAAGAAGATATATTTTCTCAAACGATGCGTGCAGGTAGAAGAACCTATTTTTTTGATGTTAGAGAAACAAAAGCTGGCGATTATTATCTTACAGTAACCGAAAGTAAAAAATTTACTAATGATGACGGTTCTTTTCATTTTAAAAAGCACAAGATTTATTTGTATAAAGAAGATTTTGCTGAGTTTTCAGAAACTTTAAATAGAGCGACAGATTTTATACTTAATGAAAAAGGCGATGAGGTAATTTCTGAACGCCATCAAAAGGATTTTGTTAAGCCTTCTGAAGTCAAAGAAAATGACATTGACACTATTGAAGACACAGCGCCAGAAAATTTTACTGATGTAAATTTTGATGATATATAATAAATAAAAAATCGCCTTTAGGCGATTTTTTATTTATTATTCTTAGTTACAGCGAGTAGTGTATTTTTTAAAAGCATTGCAATTGTCATTGGACCAACGCCGCCAGGAACTGGAGTGATAAATGCTGCCTTTTTACTTACGTTTTTAAAATCAACATCTCCAGCCAAACGATAGCCTCTTGTTTTTGTATGATCATCAACTCTTGTAATGCCAACATCAATAATAGTAACACCATCTTTCACCATGTTTTCTTTTAAAAATTCAGGTATTCCTATTGCAGCAATAATAATATCTGCTGTTTTAGTTATGGCAGCCAAATTTTCAGTTCTACTATGTGCAAGCGTTACGGTAGCATTACCAGTTGGTCTTTTTTGACTCATTAATATGCTTATTGGTCTTCCTACGATATGACTTCTCCCTAAAACAACAACGTTTTTACCAGAAGTTTCTATTTTATAGCGTTTTAACAATTCCATAATTCCAAAAGGAGTTGCAGGTAAGTAACAAGGTAAGTCTAAAGTCATTCTACCAACATTTGTTGGATGAAATCCGTCCACATCTTTATTTGGATCAACTTGCATTAAAATTTTTTGCTCATCAATATGTTTTGGTAATGGTAATTGAACAATATAACCATCAATGTCATTATCTTTATTTAACAAATCAATTTCGTGTAATAATTGTTCTTCGGTTGTATTTTCGGGTAAATCTATTAGTGTAGAATTAAAACCAACTTTTGTACATGCTTTAACTTTGCTATTTACATAAGTCATACTTGCGCCATCAGACCCAACAATAATAGCAGCTAAATGTGGAATTTTACCGTCTTTTTTCTTAATAGCTTCAACTTCAATTGCAATTTCATCTTTGATGTCATTAGCTGTTTTTTTACCGTCTAATATTGTCATCGTTATTGTTTTTAGTATTGAAAGTGAATTATTAATAAATTATCTTCCCATTCCTTGCATCATTTGCATCATTTTTTTTCCGCCGCCACCTTGCATCATTTTCATCATTTTACTCATTTGAGTAAATTGTTTTAATAGCTGATTTACTTCAGTAACCGAAGTTCCTGAGCCTTTTGCTATTCTCTTTTTTCTTGAAGAATTAATTATTTTTGGTGTTGTTCTTTCTTGGATAGTCATTGAATGTATAATTGCTTCAATACTTTTAAAGGCATCATCATCAATATCGACATCTTTCATAGCTTTTCCAGCACCAGGAATCATACCAATAAGGTCTTTCATGTTCCCCATTTTTTTAATTTGCTGAATTTGCTTTAAAAAATCATCAAAACCAAACTGATTTTTTGCAATTTTCTTTTGTAGCTTTCTTGCTTCTTCTTCGTCGTACTGTTCTTGAGCTCTTTCTACTAAAGAAACAACATCACCCATTCCTAAAATACGATCGGCCATTCTGTCTGGATGAAAAACATCAATAGCTTCCATTTTTTCACCAGTACCTATAAATTTTATAGGTTTATTTACAACCGATTTGATAGATAAAGCAGCACCACCACGAGTATCACCATCTAACTTAGTTAAAATTACACCTTCAAAATTTAAAATATCATTAAATGCTTTGGCTGTATTTACAGCATCTTGACCAGTCATCGAATCTACAACAAACAAAGTTTCTTGAGGATTAATAGCTTTGTGAATGTTTGATATTTCATCCATCATTTCCGTATCAACAGCTAAACGACCAGCAGTATCAATAATAACTACATTTTTACCATTTGCTTTGGCATGTTTTAATGCATTTTTAGAAATTTCTACAGGGTTTTTATTGTCTGGTTCAGCATAAACTTCAACACCTATTTGTTCTCCAACAACTTGCAACTGTTTTATTGCCGCAGGTCTATATACATCACAAGCAACTAATAAAACTTGTTTTGACTTTTTTGTTTTTAAAAAATTAGCTAATTTACCAGAAAAAGTAGTCTTACCAGAACCTTGCAAACCAGACATTAAAATTACAGTAGGCGAGCCTTTAAGATTTAGCCCTACAGTTTCTCCACCCATTAATTCGGTTAGCTCATCTTTTACAAGCTTAACCATTAATTGACCAGGATTTAATGTAGTTAATACATTTTGACCAATTGCTTTTTCTTGAATTCGTTTAGTAAATTGTTTGGCGATTTTAAAGTTGACATCGGCATCTAATAAAGCTCTACGAACTTCTTTTAAAGTTTCTGCAACGTTAATCTCGGTAATTTTTCCATGTCCTTTTAAAACATGAAACGCTTTATCTAACTTATCACTTAAATTATTAAACATAATGAGTATTTATTTATGGTCGCAAAGATAAAAAAAAGACTTGATTATGATTGGTAATTAAGATTATTTATTTGTAATAATTGATTTGTAAATTTAGACGCTTTGCATTTAATTATTTGAAAACAAGTAGTATATTTGTGAAAATTAACAATTAAATATATTTATGTATGGGGTTTTTAGGTAGACTTTTTAAAAAATCAAAAGAAGTTGCTGATGATGCAATTGAATTTGGAAAAGAAATAGCAGATAATGCTGGTGATATAGCAGAAGATATTACGAACAAAGCAAAAGAAGTAAGTGAAGATTTACTCGAAAAAAGTAAAGTTATTGTAGATGAAGCTAAAATTATTGGTAAAGAAATAGCCGATAATGCAGAAGATTTAGTTAGTGACATCTCTGACAAAGCAAAAATAGTTGGCGGAGAAATATTAGAGAAAGGCAAAGAAGTTGCAGAGGTAGCAAAAGAAAAAGGAACTGAATTTGCTCAAAAGGCTAAAGAAGTTAGCGAAGACGTTTTAGAGTCTGGAAAAGAGTTAGTTAATGATTCTGTAAATCTTTCAAAAGAAGCGGTGCAAAAAGCAAAAGATGCTTTAAACGATAAACACGAAGAAGAAGAGTAACATTTTTGAAAATTAAAATGTAATTTTTGCAAGGTAATCGTAATGGTTACCTTGTAATATTAATTCGCATTGTAAACCACAAAATGTTGCTGCTTGTTTTAAATTTTCAAAATCAATATATAGCCAATTAAAAGGTGTTCCTTTCGTGTTGTTATATTGCATGGTAAATTGCGTTTCGCCATAATATTCGGTTTCATTATCCATTATATAATTGCCTTCTTCATCTTCAAACATATAAATAACGTCAGAAGAATCTAACAATATTTGTCCGTTTTTATTAAGTAGTGTTTTTAAATGAGATAAAAAATCAGCTAATTTATTTAGTTTACCACACATTCCTGCGCCATTCATTAGTAATAAAATAGTGTCGTATTTTTTATTTTTTACATCCCAAATACTTTGCTTGTTTGCTTTGCTAATACCTCTAAGCTTACAAGTTTTAATTGCGCCTTTTGAAATATCAATTGCATGTACGTCAAGTTTTTTGTTTTGTAAGTATAAGCTATGCGAACCTGCGCCACAACCAATATCTAAAATTTTTCCTTTTGCAAGTTGTAATGCTTTTTTTTCGATGGCGGGCATTTCTGTAAAATCACGAAAAAGATAAGGCAGCGGATAAACATCTTCGCCTCCAAGTGTAGAAAATGTCTTTATATCTTCTGTAAAACCATTATTTTGATAATCAAGTAGTGCTTGTCCGTAAATATCTTTATCCGTACTCATTATTTATATATTTAAATTTTGAGTATAATTATTGACCGATACTTCCTAATTCAACACCTTCAGAATAAGCCACTTGTATTTGATTGTCGCTAAATGCTTTTTTAATTTTTTCATAACAATCAAAAGTGACTTCCCAATAATTGTCTGGTATTACATAAGGTCTAACAGCTATTTGTACAAAGTGGCTATCGTAACCTTCAATGCCAATTTCGGGTACTGGACTATCTAATATGTTTGGTATTGTTGACAGTACGTTTTCAATAATTGCTTTTACTTTAGGAAAGCTTTCTGAATACGGCATAGTTACATCAATTTCTAATCTAATAACACCAGTTTCAGAATAATTAGTAATAACATCATTGGTCATTAGCGAATTTGGGATAATTAATGTCTTGTTGCCAGGTGTTCTTACAATGGTATTTAAGATGCTGATTTCGGTTACTTTTCCAAATTTACCATTAATATCAATCCAATCATCTACTTTAAAAGGCTTGGTTGTTAATACTAATAAACCTGAAGCTAAATTACCCAAACTACCTTGTAAGGATAAGCCAATTGCTAAAACAGACGCACCAATAATAGTACTAAAAATGGTTAAATCAACGCCTGCAACACCTGCGGCAGCAAGTAAAACAGATACTTTTAAAATAACATTTAAAATGGATAGTATAAATGGTCTAACGGTATTAGATAAATTGCTTTTGGCAAGAATTTTCTCAACAAATGTCATTACTTTGTTAATTACCTTAAAACCAATCCATAAAATTAGTATTGCACCAATTGCATTGGGTAAGTATGTAATGATGTTATCAATGGCAGCATTTAAATATTTTTGTGCTTTATTAACTCCTTCTATATTTATATCGGTTTGTAAACTTATCATAAATTAATGTTTTGTTTAATTTGCAAAATTAATGGTATTAAATCAATATTAAAAATATTTATTTAAAAATTAACTTACCTGTATAATGTTCGGTTACGCTAACAATATTAGGGCGATTAAAGCTTAGTACATCGCCAACCGAATGAATATTACCAGTAATGCTATTTTGTGGGTTTACTAAAATATCATTAGACGATTTTTGAATGATAGTAACATTGTTTGCTATTAGGTCATTACCAATAAACCTTGTGCTGCCAGCATAAAAACCGACATTGAGGTTTTCGGTTGTTCCTTTTATAGTAACAATAGAACTTCCGTTGCACGAAACAGTTAAATTTTGGCAATTTATATTTAAATTAAAATCGCCAATATTTAGTGCATTTGTATTAAAATCTTCTGAAACTAAAAATAAATTACTATAAGTTAAAACACCTTCTGATTTAATATTTCTTGCAGTGTTGCTTCTAATTTCGATTATATTGGGTGATGTTATAATAAGGGTTGTAACAGCATAATCTCTGTTTAAATTACAAATATTTTCTTCTTCTACAATCAATTTTCCATCAATAACTTCGGCGCTAACATTTTCAATAATGTTTTCTCCAGATTTAATTATTACCTTTTGTGAATTACCTTGTTTTAGTAGTAAGCTTATTTCATTACCAACTTCAATTTTATTAAATATGGGTAAAACAATTTCTTTTTGAATTGTTTTACCTGTACTTTCAAAGCAATCGTTTGGATTACAGTTAAATAAACTTAGTGTTAAGAATAGTAATAATATGTTTTTCATCAATAAATATCTGTTTACAAACTTAAATTATTTTTAGGATTAAATAGTGGTTTTAAATCTAAAATAAATTTTGATTAAAACTAAAGTAGTCGTTTTTTTTTATAAATATCTTTCTAATTCTAAATTGTAATCGTATTGTAAGTCTTCATGTAGTTTTGATATGGCTTTTTTTATGAGTATTATTTGTCGGTCATAAATATTTATGAGGCTCGTGTTGTTATGATATACTACTTTCATATTTTTTAGTTCGCCTAAAAAATGAAGTAAGAGTTCAATTTCGGTTGCTGGCTTTTTAGAATAACGAATGTGTTTTTTTATGTTTCGCACTATTTTGCGCACACTTTTTTTAATGTAATAATAGCTGTTTGTGTTTATGGTTTTAAATTGTTCTGAAACTTCGTTATTAACAGATGTGATAAATGATTCTTCGCCCGTTTCAAACAATAGATAAGTCAATAATTCTTTGTTTTCTTTTTTAAATTTCGAAAGCGTTAAGCAGTAATTAATTAATTGTTGTTGAGAATGGTGTTTTAATTCTTTTTTTATTTCGGTTATGCTTGCAGCTTTCATAATGATTTTTTGTTTTGCTAATTTTTTTAAGAGAGTAATGATTCTCCATTAAGATTTGTAGTTAGAATATCGCTAAATAAATTAAAAAAAGGTCTTAATGTTTTAAAACTATCATCAACAATGGCTGTGAAATTTTTAGATAAAACTTCTTGGTCGGTAAATTTACGAACAGCAACAAAGCCTTTTTTCCGAATTAAATCGATGTTTTTATGGTTTTTATCAAAATTTCTTGGTGCAGTTTTTAATTCATCACCTTCCATTTTTCCGAAAACGGAAATGAATTTTTTATCATTTAAAATAGTTCTCATTTCTGAAGCGTCTAATTCAAATTCTTTTCGTAATCGCATTAAATCGTCTTTTTCAGGATTCCAAAATCCGCCACCTAAAAAAGAATTGTTTCCAGGTTTAATTTGAATGTAATAACCGCCACGTAATTCTTGTCCTTTTCTACTAAACGAAGCTGCAAAGTGTTGTTGGTATGGTGTTTTGTCTTTTGAAAAACGAACATCTCTATAAATACGATATAATTTATAGCGATCTATTTTATCGTGTTTGTTTAAGTTTTCTAAAATAGTAAGATGTACTTCTTTTATTTTAGCTTGTTCTTTTAAAAATAAATCTTTGTGCTCATTATACCAATCACGATTATTGTTCTTTTTTAAATCGGTTAAATATTTTAGTGTTGATTTTTGTATCTGCATAATTGGGATATATAAAAAATGGATTGAGTTATTAAAGAGCGAAATTGATTTGAGCTAAAATTTAAGTTTTTATACTTATATAATAATGAATAAAACCCTTTTAGTGTTTATATTCGTTTGAATGTTAACACTAAAAAGGGATTTTAAGCATAAATTTTTATTAAATGTATTTTTTAATTACAGCTTTACGATAATATTTATAATGCCTCATCAATAATACTTTGAACCACTTCAGGGTTTAATAAAGTAGACGTGTCGCCTAAGTTACTAATGTCTTTACTGGCTATTTTTCGTAAAATACGACGCATAATTTTACCTGAACGAGTTTTTGGTAAACCAACGGTAAACTGAATTTTATCCAATTTTGCTATTGGTCCAATATGCTCAGTTATTATTTGGTTAATTTCTTTTCTAACATTGTCTGGATCTCTATCTTTACCTGTTTCTTTTAAAATTACGTATCCGTAAAGTGCATTTCCTTTAATATCGTGAGGAAAGCCAACAATAGCACTTTCTGCTACGGCTTGATGTTCATTAATGGCATCTTCAATTGGTGCAGTTCCTAAATTATGACCAGAAACGATGACAACATCGTCAACTCTACCAGTAATTCGATAATAACCAACAGCATCGCGTAAAGCGCCATCACCAGTAAAATATTTATTTTCGTAAGCTGAAAAATAGGTTTCTTTATAACGTTTATGATTGTTCCAAATGGTACGAGCCATTGAAGGCCAAGGAAATTTTACACACAACCTTCCATCTACTTGATTACCTTTAATTTCTTTGCCGTTTTCATCCATTAAGCAAGGTTGAATTCCGGGTAATGACAAACTTGCATAAGTTGGAATTGTTGGTGTAACATATGGCAAAGGC
>JALSLZ010000150.1 GCA_026988075.1 Flavobacteriaceae bacterium | reverse complement strand
GTAAACATCTACTTGAGTTACCGCATGTTTTGTTGTTTGTGCTTTAGTGAAAAATAGTACACTTAAAGCTAATAATAGAGTGATTTTTGTTTTCATTTTAAAAGATTTTAAAAGTTATTATATTAATTATTATATTAATAAATACAATTACTTTTTTTTTGTTACCTAATTATATCATCGAATACCTAAAAAATATTTAATTTGAGTAGTAAACTTATAGCCTTAATTTAACTGTAAACTAAATTTATTTAGTGCATTTTGAAATAGAATTGGTATTGTTTTTTTTATGAGCTTTATTGAAAAAAATCGTCTTTAAACCCAATTAAATATAATTTTTCTTGCGCTCGAGTTATCGCAGTATATAGCCATCTGTAATATGCAATGTTTGCGCCTTCAGGCAAGTATGGTTGTTCTATAAAAATAGTAGACCATTGTCCACCTTGTGATTTATGACAAGTCATGGCGTATGAAAATTTTATTTGCAATGCATTAAAATACTTATTTGCTTTTATTTTTTGAAACTGTTTGTATTTTGGCAGGTTGCTGTAATCTTTAGCAATTTCTTTATATAATCTATTAGAATCTTCAAATGTTAATGATGGTGTGTTTGCGGTTAAAGTGTTTAATAAAATAGTCGTTTCAAAAGGTCTTTGATTTGGATAATCAATCATTTTAATAGTAACTTGAGCAAAGCTAAAGCCATATAGGTCTTTATAACTTTTAATATGTGTTATTTTACAAATATCGCCATTTGCAATAAAATCGGCTTCATCACTTTCGTCTAACCAATAATAATTATTTTTTACTACCATTATATAATCACCAACAGAAATTTGATTTTCTTGACCTCTAATTTTATGTCTAATTTGTTGATTATATTGATTTGCTCTCTTGTTAGATCTAACAATAATTGCAGTATCTTCAACACCATTATTTTGATAGGATTCGTTTATTGCATTTTCAATTTCATAACCATCAATTAATCGAATAACATCTGGGTAATTTATTTGAAACTTAAAATTAGTTGCATACGGATTATTTAATATCTTTCTTAATTCTGTAGCGTTAATAAGAATTCCAGAATCTTTATGTTGACGCATAACTTCGTCCAATTCAATTACAGTAACATCTTTGTTAAAGTCAAATTCTAATCTGCTTTCGTCTAAGGCTGGACTTAAATTTAATTTTACAGGTGGCAATTGTGCAGTATCTCCAATTAGAATAAGTTTGCAATTGTTACCAGAATAAACATAATGGATTAAATCGTGTAATAAAGAACCGTTTTCAAAAAGTTTAGATTCTAAAGGGTTGTCTGGTATCATTGAAGCTTCGTCAATAATAAAAATGGAATTAGTATGTTTATTTGTTTTAAGAACAAAACTAACATTGCCATCTTTTGTTTTTTTTGGATAGTATATTTTTTTGTGAATTGTAAAAGCAGGTTTTTTAGAGTAGTTGGCAATAACTTTTGCAGCTCTTCCAGTTGGTGCAAGTAAGACTGCTTTTCTGCCTATTTGCCATAGATTGTTTACAAAAGCACTAATCGAAGTCGTTTTACCAGTGCCTGCATAACCCTTTAGTAAAAATAAAGCCTCTTTGTTTTTATCAAATATAAAAGCACTTAAATCGTTTAATAAGCGCTCTTGCGAAGTTGTAGCAGTAAAAGGGAACTTATTTAATAAAAGTTTGTAAAAATCTTGATTGTTATTAATCATTTAGTATGTTATTATATCTCCAAAGATACAAAATCAAAGTAAAGATAATTATAAATTTCATTTTATTAAATAGAATAATGAGCATTTTTAGTTTTAGAATATTAAGTTTTATAACTAACTTTATAAAATGTTTACAAAAAGCTTTTGTAAGTCATTTTTTTTTGTAGATTTGCGTATAACCTAAAAAAACATTTTTTATGAGTGCATTTATTTATATATTATTAGCAGTTGTTGGAGTAGCAGTGATGGCTTATCTGATTGTTAACTTTATTCCAAAGAAATTTCATTGGATTTTGTCTATTGTATTTTTGGCTTTAATAGTATATTTAACGTCATTGATTTATGGAGGTATAATGAAGCCAATTAAGTTTGATAAAGCTAAAAAGACTAAATATGCCAAAGTGATTAATAATTTAAAAATGATTAAAGACGCGCAAATTTCATATAGAAAAATTGAAGGCGGTTATGCTGTAAAACCACAAGATTTAATCGCATTTGTTGATACTGCAAGGTTTGCTTTAACTCAAGTTAGAACAGAAGAGTATGAAGCAAAAGTAGGAACACTAACATTAAAAAAAGAACGTAGAGTAGTTGACACTATTGGTTACGAATCAGTTATTGATAGATATTTTAAATCAGGAAGAGATTATAAACAAATGTTTAAAGTTCCAGGTACTGATGCTAATTTTGAAATGGAAGTTGATAGCGTTGATAAATCGGGTATTATTTCTCCAGTGTTTAGAGCTAAAGTTGACAAGGCTATTGTTCTTGCAGGTATGGACGAAAAATTAATTTCAGAAGAGAAAAAAGCACTTGGAGGAGTTAATGTAAAAGGAGAATATATTTCTGTAGGCTCATTGTCAGACGTAAAAGTTTCAGGAAACTGGCCACCATTTTATGATAACAAAAAGAAATAATCTAAGAAGTAATTTAGATTTTAAAAATATTAAAAGAAAATTTTTATCCATCCAATTCAGTTTGGATGGATTTTCTTTTTGTATTTTTGATTTAGAATTACAAGAGTTTGTGCTGTTTAATGAGTATACTTTTGATGATAATGAAAAAAGCAATAATTTATTAAATAATATCAAACAAGTATTTATTAATGAGGCTATTTTGAAAGCGACTTTTGAAAAAGTGTTAGTAGTACATGTAAATAACTTATCGGCATTTGTACCATACCCGCTTTTTGATGAAGATTATTTAGAAAATTATATACAGTTTAATAATAAAACGTATAAAAGTGATTTTTTTGAATACGATTTTATTTTAAATCAAGATATGGTTTCTGTTTTTGTACCGTATGTACATGTTAATAATTTTTTAATTGATCAATTTGGAAGTTTTGAATACAAACATTACTCAAGTGTTTTAGTTGAAAATTTATTGAATAACCATTCATCAAAATCAGCTATTAATTTTTTTATTCACGTTGGTCAATCTCATTTTGAAATTATTGTTGCTAAGCATAAAAAATTATTACTTTATAATACTTTTTTATATAAGACAACTGAAGATTTTATTTATTATGTTTTATTTACAATTGAACAATTAGATTTAGATGTAGAAAAAGTAGAAGTACAACTATTGGGACAAATTGAGAATTTTGATGAATTTTATAAAATTTTATATAAATACATTAGGCATGTTTCCTTTTTAGATTACCAATCTAATTATAATTCTATTCTAAGTATTGATAAATACATCCAAACTAAAAATTTCATTATATTTAACACAATTGATTAATTATGCGAATAGTTTCAGGAAAACACAAAGGCATTAGAATAAATGCACCAAAAAAATTACCAGCTCGTCCAACTACCGATATGGCAAAAGAAGCATTATTTAATATATTAAATAATAGTTATTATTTTGATGAAATAACAGTATTAGACCTTTTTTCGGGTATTGGTAGCATAAGTATTGAATTTGCTTCAAGAGGAACGAAAGAGGTAACTTCGGTTGATGTTCATAAAAAAACCACTCATTTTTTAAATGAGATTTCTGATAAATACGATTTAAATTTGAATGTGATTAACGGTGATGTTTATCGTTTTTTAGAAAAAAACACAAAGCAATACGATGTGATATTTGCAGATCCACCATATGATTTTAGTCAAGAAAAATTTGAAAAAATTATTGACTTAGTTTTTGAAAAAAAGGCAATAACAAAAAGAGGAATGTTAATTGTAGAACACAGTAAAAAAACAAATTTATCAAATAATAAATACTTTGTAAAAGAAAAGAAATACGGAGGAAATTGTTTTAGCTTTTTTGAAATTAAAAATGAGATTGGTTAAAATATTTTTTTAATCAATCTCAATTTATGCGTATGTCTATTAGTTTCTTCATTATATATACCACTTTGATCTAACCTGTCTAAGCGTACTTTTCCGCTTGCGTGGATAATATAGTTGTTTGCTAAAATTATACCAACATGTGTAATTACACCTTCGTTATTGTCAAAAAAAGCTAAATCACCAGGTTCACTTTCTTCAATAAAACTTAATACTTCGCCTTGTTTGGCTTGTTGTGAAGCGTCTCTAAAAAGTTTATAACCATTCATTTTATAAACCATTTGTGTAAAACCAGAGCAGTCTATACCAAAAGGTGTTTTTCCGCCCCAAAGATATGGTGCATTTAAATACATAAATGAAGTTTCTACTACTTTACCTTTACTTAGTTCATATTTTTTTACATCACAATCTATTGTAAATGATTGCTCATTTATTAAGAAAGATTTATTTTTAAAATAGGGTAGTGTTGCACCTATGGTTAAGGGAATTAATTTTTCATTATGATTGGCAAAATTAACCAACTCTTTTAGAAAAAAAGAGTCGGTATTTTGTAATAAATCAAATTTTGTCTTTGAAATTTCAATAACTTGTTTACTGTCAATCCATCCACGATATCCATCAAAAGCTAACTTTACATACAACCATTGATTTTTAACTTCTAACACAGTAAAATGTTCTCCAAATAATATTTGAGAAACCATTTCGCTGGTATCAGAAGCATCGATTCGTAAAGGGATACTATTTAAATTACAAATTCCGAATTCCATAATCGCATTAAAAGTTATGATTTATTGTATCTAATTTGTAAACTCAATTATACTTTTTCGATTACAATAGCACTTGCTCCGCCGCCGCCATTACATATTGCAGCAGCACCATATTTGGCATTATTTTGTTCTAAAACATTAATTAAGGTAACAATAATTCTTGAGCCAGAAGAACCTAACGGATGACCTAACGAAACACCACCACCATTTACATTAACTACCTCTTTATTTAGACCTAATATTTTCATATTAGCAAGACCGACTATAGAAAATGCTTCATTAAATTCAAAAAAATCTACATCGTCTAAATTAATGTTTGCTTTGTGTAATGCTTTGGGTAAAGCTTTTGCAGGCGCAGTAGTAAACCATTCTGGTGCTTGTGCGGCATCTGCATATCCTTTGATTATTGCAAGAGGTTTTAAGCCCATTTGATCTGCTTTTTCTCTACTCATTAATACTAATGCAGAAGCACCATCATTAAGTGTAGAAGCATTTGCAGCAGTTACGGTTCCATCTTTTGTGAAAACAGGTCTTAAATTAGGAATTTTTTCTAATTTTACATTTTTATATTCTTCATCTTCACTAAAAATAATTGCATCGCCTCTTCTTTGTGGAATTTCAACTGGTATAACTTCATTATTAAATTTACCATCTTTCCATGCTTTTGCAGAACGTGTATATGATTCAATTGCAAATTCATCTTGGTCTTCTCTTGAGAAATCATGCTCTTTTGCACATAAATCGCCACATGTACCCATGTGTTTTTGATCGTATACATTAGTTAGTCCGTCAAGAACCATTCCGTCTGACATATTCATATTGCCTAATTTTTGCCCTTTTCTTACCGAAAGATAATGAGGTACAGAAGACATGTTTTCCATTCCGCCAGCAATTATGATATCTGCATCTCCACATTTAATAGCTTGTGCAGCCATCATAACGGCTTTCATGCCTGAAGCACAAACTTTATTTATAGTAGTACAAGGTACACTTTCTGATAAGCCAGCAAAAATGGCTGCTTGTCTTGCAGGTGCTTGACCTAAGCCAGCTTGTAGTACGTTACCCATATATACTTCATCAATTAATTCTGGTTTTAAATTAATTTTTTCTATTGCAGCTTTAATTACTGTTGCTCCAAGTTTTGTTGCAGGTACGGTTGAAAGGCTTCCTAAAAAACTTCCCATTGCTGTTCTAACAGCTGATACAATTACTACTTCTTTCATTTGTTTTGTCTTTATATTTGTTGCAAAATTAACATTTTTTGTGTTATTTTGATTTAAAAATTAATTTATCTTTTGATTGTTGTATGCTATCTTTGTTAAGTAACATTTTATAAAATTTACCATTGATAAAATTTTGTGCTTGATCTTTATAATGCTTACTAAATACGTTGCCAGATTGTCCTGTTGGTATGATGGCAAAACTATTATTTTCTACATCGCTAAAGTCCACAATTCTTCTTGTAGATGGTCCGCCAGTTACTTTATAAATGCCATCTTCATTAAGGTGAAATATTTGATTGTTTAATACTTCATTTGTTCCGTTTAAAGAAAAAGGACCAACATTAAAGTATTTGCGTAATGATGCTACTTTACTACCAATTGCGTGGTCGTGTTCTAATGAAATGGCTCTGTTCCAAGTCCATTCTCTTATTGTATTGCCAAATTGTTTTTCTAACTGGTTTATGGCTTCTTTAAAGGATTGTGTTATTATTTGTTGTTTTGTTTCAATAATGTTGTCGGTTAATATGTTATCATTCCATACAGAAAAATCGGTTTGTAGTTGTTTGTTGTATTGACGTTTTATCATATGCAACATTAAAAATTCATTAAATAACTCATCTCCTAATTCATCTTTAAAAATATTTTTAAGATATAAGTACTTAAATTTAGTGTAAATTGTAGGAGCTACGTTTTTAGCTTTAAAATCACCTTTCCAACTTCTTAAAATTTTAATTGCAAAATCTTCATTTTTAGATAAATTAGTTCCGTCAATATTATCAATAATAATTTTTACTAAATCTGGAGCTTTAGATGAAGTGACATCTGTAATTAATTCTTTCATATCATCAATTGAAACTTTATTAGCGTCATCTAATACATCAGTAATGCGTTTTGCTCTATCTTCTGATATGTAATAACCAGGATATAGAATTGAATCTAAAATTTTATCAGGTTGATTGTTTGCTGAATAGACATAATTCCATGGTGGATTTATTGCTTGTGGATTGTCTTTAAAATCGATATATGCTATTTTATCATCTAAACCGTTTGCGCCATCTAATATGAATTTGGTATTCACTTTGTTTTGATGGTTGTATAATTTTGCTGCGGCAAACCAAGCAATATTGTCGTTAGAATCACCATACATTACATTTAAACCTGGAGCAGCAATTTTTGAAACACCTTGTTTAAATTGCTCTAAATTTGTTGAATGTGATATTTCAAAAGTGGCATCAATCATTTCATTTTCAATTTTTGTATAAATCCAATCCATTGCAATTGAATTTTTACTATCCTTAAAGCCAATAAAATCGTTCATAATTGGACCATGAATACTTGATTTTATTTTGAAAGTTACATCGTCAGCGTCTTTTACTTTAATTGTTTTATTGCTAATTGTTAATTTTTTTGCTTTGTTACCATATTTATAATGGTTTTTTGAGGTATTGGTTTCTGCATAAAAATCAATGTCATCATTTTCAAACATAGTTAATCCGTAAGCAAACTGTCTATTATGACCTAATAAAGGAAATGGTGTTAATGCTAAATTAAAGCCATACAATTCAAAATCAGGACAAACAATATGCGACTGATACCATACGCTAGGTTGTGAATATTTAATATGTGGATCATTATTGAAAATAACTTTGCCAGTAGTCGATTTTTCGGCACCAATAACCCACGCATTACTACCAATAAATGGCGAAATAGGTAAAGAGCTCATTATTTTTTCAATATTTGACGCTATATTGTTTTCTGTGTTATTATTGATATTGTGAACTGGTATTGTGGTAGTGTTTGGGTCAATATTAATTTTTAAATCTTTTAAATAAGAAAGATCTAATTTTTGATTCAATTTACTTAAAAAAGGATCTGTTTTATGAGCCATTGCAAAACTAAAACTCATATAGCCATAAACATTATAAATATCTTTCATTTTAAAATGTTCTTTGTCTATACCAATTAAAGTATATTCAATTGGTGTTGCTCCATCATCAATAAATTGATTAATTCCATCAAGATAAGCTTGTGTAAGTATATATGGTTGAGAAATTGTGTCTAAATTTTGGATAGTTTTTGCAGCAGCAGCATCAATTCCTAAGGTTAAGAAGAATTTATCCGTTTCAATTAGTTCTTTGCCTAATATTTCAGAAAGTTTTCCTGCACCAATTCTACGCATTAATTCCATTTGCCATAATCTGTCTTGTGCATGAACATAACCTAAAGTTCTATATGCATCTTCTTGATTATTAGCATAAATATGCGGAACACCAATGTTGTCAAAATATACATCAACTTTTTCGGTTAAGTTGTTAATGTTAATATTTCCATTATATTTTGGTTTCTGACTTTGCCAATAATACAGCAAACCAATTGTTATTATTAAAGTTAATAATAATAGTATTTTAAAAATTATTTTTAAAAATCGCATAGCTAAGGGTTTAAGCTTGCAATATATTAATAATTTAAGGTAATTTATTAATTCTAATATAAATACTTATTAACTAAAGAGCAAATAAACTATCTTTGCAAAAAATTAGAATAAAATGAATAGTATAGTTGCCATTGTAGGAAGACCAAATGTTGGAAAATCGACCTTGTTTAATAGGTTAATACAAAAACGACAAGCTATTGTTGATGATGTAAGTGGAGTTACTCGTGATAGACATTACGGTAAAAGTGAATGGAATGGTAAGCAATTTTCATTAATAGATACTGGCGGTTATGTAAAAGGATCGTCAGATATTTTTGAATCAGAAATTAGAAAACAAGTGCAATTGGCTATTGAAGAAGCCGATTTTATTATGTTTGTAGTTGATGTGACTACTGGTATAACACCAACCGATGACGAAGTAGCCAATATGTTGCGTAGAGTTAATAAACCTGTCTTTTTAATTGTTAATAAAGTTGACAATGCGATGCGTGATGCAGATGCAACAGAATTTTATTCTTTGGGCTTAGGCGATTATTATACCTTATCTGCAATTAACGGAAGTGGAACTGGTGAAATTTTAGATGACTTGGCAAAAAAAATGCCAGAACCTGAAGAGGAAGAACAAAATGAATTGCCAAGTTTTGCTATTGTTGGAAGACCAAATGCAGGAAAATCATCTTTTATTAATGCACTTATTGGTACAGACAGAAATATTGTAACCGATATTGCAGGTACAACACGTGATTCGATTGATACAAAATTTAATAAATTTGGTTTTGAGTTTAATTTAGTAGATACTGCTGGAATTAGAAAAAAATCTAAAGTTAAAGAAGATATCGAATTTTATTCAGTCATGAGAGCTGTTAGGTCTATTGAACATTGTGATGTGGCGGTTTTAATTATTGATGCTACTCGTGGTTTTCAAGGGCAGGATCAAAATATATTTTGGTTGGCTCAGAAAAATCGTAAAGGAATTGTGATTTTAGTAAATAAATGGGATTTAGTTGAAAAGAATACAAAAACAGCCAAAGAATTTGAAGATCATATCCGTAAAGAAACAGCGCCATTTGTAAATGTGCCTATTGTGTTTATTTCGGCATTAAACAAACAACGTTTATTAAAAGCTTTAGAAACATCGGTTGAGGTTTTTGAAAACAGAAAAAATAGAATTGCTACAAGTAAATTGAACGAAACCATGTTGGCAATTATAGAAAACAGACCGCCGCCAGCATTAAAAGGTAAGTTTGTTAAAATAAAGTATTGTATGCAATTGCCAACACCAACACCGCAATTTGTCTTTTTTGCAAATCTACCTCAATATATACGTGATCCATATAAACGATTTATAGAAAATAAAATGCGTGAAATATATAATTTTGAAGGCGTACCAATTACTATTTATTTTAGAAAAAAGTAACTGTTGTTATTTGTAAATTAAGTATTGATTTCTTACTTTTTTAAATTTTTCCAAATCAGCGAGCCAAGTTTTTCTAATTTCTCTATAAGTATAGCCTTGTTCTATTTGTGCTTGTAATTTTTTTGTGCCTGCTAATTTTGTGAAAAACGGATTAAAAAAATCAACTTTGTTACTTGTATTAACATAAGCTTCAATAAGCCATTCTAAATTAAGTAAATTTAATTTTTCCTTGGTTCTGAGGTCAAAGCCATAACAAACTTTGCCATTGTGTTTTGGGTGTTTTGCACCAAAATTTGGCTTAGGTATAAATTGAAAATCAGTATGCTTTTTATTTAAAAATGGAGAACCATAAATTTGGAATTGCATTTCAGTACCTCTACCGCAGCTAACATTTGTGCCTTCGAAAAATGCTAAACTTGGGTATAAATTAATCGCTTTAGAGTTGGGTAAATTTGGTGATGGTTTTATGGGCAAATTATACACTGTTTGATGCGTGTAATTTTTTAATGGAATAACATTTAAGTTACATTGAATTCCGTTTTTTAACCATTTTTCACCATTAATCATTTTAGCATATTCACCAATAGTCATTCCATAAACTAAAGGCACAGTGTGCATGCCAACAAATGATTTGTGCTCTTTTTCAAGTAATGGTCCGTCAATATAATGAGCATTAGGGTTTGGTCTATCTAAAACAATTAATAATATATTGTTTTCGGCACAAGCTTCCATTATATAATGTAATGTGGAAATGTAGGTGTAAAAACGAACACCAACATCTTGAATATCAAATACCATGATGTCAATATTTTGTAATTGTTCGTTACTCGGTTTTTTATTCTTTCCGTAAAGAGATATTATTGGTAGACCAGTTTTTTTATCCACGCCATTTTTAATGTGTTCGCCAGCATCAGCTTTGCCTCTAAAGCCATGTTCAGGTGCAAAAACTTTTTGTAATTTGTTTGGAAATAGGTTGTTTAAATAATCTACTAAATGAATGTTGTTATTAATTGTGGATGTTTGATTTGCGACTATCGCAATGTTTTTATTTTTTAATAATGGAATGTATTTGTTAAATCTATCAGCACCAACAATAATTGTATTTTTAGTAGTGGATTTTGTTACTTGTTTTGTTTTGTTTCTCGTTATTTTATTAGCGGTAGTATTTTGGTTTTTATTATTGCTTCCACAAGAAACCATAAAAAGAGAAATGATAAACCAAATAAAAAAGGTATTTTTGAAGCGTAAAATAAATTTCATTATAGATTGAATTACGAGTTATTTATAGCAAAAAGATTAATTGCCAATAAGAAAGGTAAAGATAGTATTTCTTCGTCAATTATAAAAATAGCCATTGTGTCTATTACAGTGAGTATGATAGTGATGATTTTGACTATTTCTACAGGTATTGGTTTAAAACATAAAATTAAAGAAAAACTATCGGGATTAAATGGTCACATTGTTATTAATAAATTTGATGAGAATAATGGCTTTAATTCACAGAAACCCATTTCAATAAATCAAAAATTTTATCCAAAATTTAAAGAAGTTTCAGGTATAAAACACGTTCAAACATTTGCCATAAAAACAGGTGTTATTCGTACAGAAACAGATGTAGAATCTGCTGTTTTTAAAGGAGTAGGAAAAGATTATGATTGGTCTTTTTTTAAAGATTATTTAGTTAAAGGAAATGTTTTAGAAATTAAAGAAAAACAAGTCAATACCGTATTAATATCTAAAATAATGGCGGATAGGTTAAAGTTAAAAGTTGGCGATAAATTTAACATGTGGTTTTTTAAAAGTATTGATTCTGAAGTAAATAAAATTTCAAATACAGGTGTAAAAGCAAACTCAAAAGGTAGATCGCTAAAAATAGCAGGTATTTTTA
>JALSLZ010000149.1 GCA_026988075.1 Flavobacteriaceae bacterium | reverse complement strand
CCAGATGATATTCAAGGTGGAACATATACTGTTACTAACGTTGGTGGATTTGGTTCTATTATGGGTACGCCAATTATTAATCAACCACAAGTAGGTATTTTAGCTTTAGGAGCAATTAGAAAAACACCAGCAGTTATCGAAACCCCAGATGGTGATTTTATAGGTATTAGACATAAAATGTTCTTATCTCACTCTTACGATCATAGAGTTGTAAATGGTGCTTTAGGTGGTATGTTTGTTAAAAAAGTAGCAGATTACTTAGAAGCTTGGGATGTAAATATGGACATTTAAAAACACTAATAAATACATAAAAAAAGGATTTTGCTTAATGTAAAATCCTTTTTTTTTATTTTTTAGAAAAATATTTTTAGCCTCAAAACAGTTTTTTACCAATAAAAATGTATTTTTGAAAAATCGTAAAAACCAATGCAATTTAAGTATCCAGAAATACTCTACTCTTTACTGCTACTGCTTGTACCTATATTTATTCATCTTTTTCAATTACGAAAATTTGAAAAAATTGTTTTTACCAATGTTGCTTTTCTAAAAAAAGTTGAATTACAAACAAGAAAAAGTGCCAAATTAAAAAAATTCTTAATATTATTTTCACGTTTAGGAATCTTTGCCGCTGTTATTTTAGCATTTGCACAACCTTATATTAGTAGTAATAAACAAACATTAAAGCCAAATATAGCTTTGTATTTAGATAATTCACTAAGTATGCAAGCAAAAAACGGAACAAATGAATTGTTTAAAGATGCAGTTCAAAATATTATTTCAAATTACAATAGTACTTCAAACTTAACCCTAATTACCAATGATAATGTTTTTAGTGATTTAACAAAAAAAGAATTAAAAAACACGTTATTGTCTTTAACATATTCGCCAATATCAAAAGATGTAAATACCGTTTTATTACAAGTTAATAAAACAATGAAAAAGAAAAATGGTGTAAAAAATCATATTGTTTTTATATCCGATTTTCAAACAAAAAATAGTAATAGTAAATTTTCAATTTCTGATGATGTAACTTATTCGTTTGTACAGTTAAAACCCCAAGAAGAAAAAAATATAAGTATTGATAGTGTATATATAACCAAACAAAATGGATTAGACATTAGTTTAGAAGTGGCTTTGAAAAGTTATAATTTAAATAGTGATAATACTTCAGTTTCGTTATTTAAAGACAATATTTTAATAGGAAAATCAACTGTTGAATTAGAATCAAATAAAACTAAAACAGTTCGTTTTAAAATTCCTTTTAACGATAGTTTTAATGGTAAAATTGTAATTGAAGACAATCTAATTTCTTTTGATAATGAGTTGTTTTTTAGCTTAAACAAACAAGAAAAAATAAATGTTTTAATTGTTGGAGATGATAATGAATATTTAACCAAAATTTATACAAAAGCAGAGTTTGATTTGCAAAGTAATAAGCTCAATCAAGTAGATTACAACTTAATTAGTAGTCAAAATCTAATTGTATTAAACGAATTAAAAATAATTCCGTTATCACTTCAGAAAAGCTTAATTAAATTCATTAATAATGGCGGAAGTTTGGTTATAGTACCATTTAACAAATCTAAAATAACCAATTATAATACGTTTTTTTCTGAATTAAAAATAGGCGCTATAACTAGCAAAATAGAAACCGAACATTTGGTAAATACTATCAATTTTTCGCACCCTATTTTAGATGATGTATTTGAAAAAAGAATTAAAAATTTTCAATATCCAAATGTAAAAAGTTATTACAAAACAAATTTTAAAAATGAGCAAGCTATATTGAAATTTGAAAACCAGAGTTCGTTTATTTCTGAAATAAAACACAAAAGTGGAAAAATTTATTGGTTAGCTTCATCTATAAACAATTCAAATTCCAATTTTAAAAGTTCACCACTTATTGTGCCTATTTTTTATAATTTTGCAAAACAAAGTTTTAATTTAACTGCATTATATTATACTATTGGTCAAAAAAATAACATTGATATAAAAACTGAAATAATTAATGATGAAGTGTTGCACATTGAACAATTAAATAACGATAATCAAAACAATAAATTCATCCCATTACAAAATGTAAAGCAACAAAAAGTAATTTTACAATTAGAAGATAATCCTTTAAAAGCAGGATTTTATGTGGTAAAAAAGGATACTGATAAACTTAAAAATATTGCATTCAATTATAATAGAAACGAAAGCGTTCCAAAATATACTAATGTTAAAACGTTGATTAAGAATTATAAAAACACATCTTACTCAACTAAAATAAAAGAAACTTTTAATACTATTGATAATACATATAAAGTAAAATCGTTTTGGAAATGGTTTTTAATTATAGCATTGTTATTTTTAGTTATTGAAACATTATTGATAAAATTTTTAAAGAACTAAATTTTAAACAATGAAAACACTGTTAAAATCCGCTAAAATAATTGATAAAAATAGTCCGTTTCATTTACAAATAGTAGATATTTTAATTAATGATGATGTAATTACTACCATTTCAAAAAATATAAAAGCACCTAAAAATACTAAAATTATTGTATTACCAAATTTGCATGTTTCAGTTGGTTGGTTTGACACTTCGGTTTCGTTTGGCGAACCTGGTTTTGAAGAGCGTGAAAATATAGATAATGGTTTAGATGTTGCCATAAAAAGTGGGTTTACAGCAGTTGCGGTAAATCCAAACACATTACCAGTAATTGATAATAAAGCAGCTGTAGCATTTTTAATTACTAAATCAAAAAACAAGTGCTGTAATTTATATCCAATAGCAAATTTAACAAAAGGTGCAAATAATAAAAATTTAGCCGAATTGTATGATATGCAAAATTCAGGCGCAATTGCTTTTGGCGATTACAAACAAGCTATTTCAAATGCCAATTTACTTAAAGTAGCATTACAATACACACAAAATTTTAACGGTTTGGTGTTAAGTTTTCCACAAGATAACACCATAGCAAAAGGGTTTGTTAACGAAGGTCTTAACAGTACGAAGTTAGGCATGAAAGCCTTACCCTCATTATCTGAAGAATTGCAAATATCAAGAGATTTATTCATCTTAGAATATACTGGCGGAAAGTTGCATATACCAACAATATCTACCGAAAAATCGGTTGATCTAATTGCAAAAGCAAAGAAACAAGGCTTAGATGTTACCTGTAGTGTAGCAGTACATAATTTAGTGTTAACCGATGATGAAATTGCTAATTTTAACACAAATTGTAAAGTATTACCGCCATTACGAACTAAAAAGGATTTAAAAGCTTTGATTAAAGGTGTTGAAAACGGAACGATAGATATGATAACTTCCGATCATAACCCAATTGATATAGAACATAAAAAAATAGAATTCGAAAATGCTAAATATGGTACAATTGGTTTAGAGAGTTTGTTCGGAGCAGTAAATGCAGTTTTGTCTTTAGAAAATTTGATTGATGCATTAACTACAAACCCAAGAAAACGTTTTAATATTGATTTACCAATTATTAATAAAGGTAACAAAGCAAATTTAACTTTATTTAATCCTGAATATAAATACGTTTTTTCTTTAGCGGATGTTAAATCGACTTCTAAAAACACAGCGTTTTTAAATAAAAAAATGAATGGTAAAGTGTATGGTGTTTTTAATAACGAACTAAATGTGTTTAAGTGAAAAATGAAAATTGAAAATTGAAAAGTGAAAAGTGAAAAGTAAAAAGTAAAAAATTAAAAAAAATGAAGAAAAAGAAAAAAAAAGTTGGAGATAAAGAATGGAAAAAATTAGTGAATATAACTAAAAAAGCAGCTATTAAAAAATACGGAAATTACTTTAGAAGAGAAATGATCGCAAGTACAGGTATTAATAAAAACATTATTGGACGATTCTTTGCAAAGAAAGAAAAATCAAAATTTGAAACAATCGTAGCAATATTAGATGATTTGGATTTAAAATTGTCCGTAACGGAACAAATAAAAAAAGAGAAATAAAACAACAACTATGTTAGCATATCAAATTAGAAAGTCTACAATAGATAATCCGCCTTTATTAGTTTTATTACATGGTTACGGCAGTAATGACGAAGATTTGTTTTCTTTTGCATCAGAATTACCAAAAGAACTTTTAATAGTTAGTGCAAGAGCACCTTTATCCTTAGGCTTTGGAAGCTATGCTTGGTATTCTATTAATTTTGAAACAACTCAAAATAAAAAATTTTCAAATTTAGATGAAGCTCGTGAATCTTTAGATCAAATTGAAGAATTTATAGATGAGATAATTGATAAATATAAGGTTAATACAGATAAAATATTTCTTTTAGGCTTTAGTCAAGGCGCAATATTAAGTTATGCCTTAGCAATGAGAAATCCACTAAAAATAAAATACATTTTACCTTTAAGTGGCTATATTAACAATGAATTAATTCCTAAAAATTTAACCGCTGATGATTGTAATAACTTAGATTTTTTCATTTCTCACGGAACAGTTGACCAAGTTTTACCAATTGATTGGAGTAGAAATTCACTGTCAATATTAGATAGTTTAAAAATTAGTTATACCTTTAATGAATATCCAGTTGGGCATGGTATAAATCCACAAAATTTTAATGATTTTAAAAACTGGATTATTAATAAATTATAACTTCTTTAATTCTTAAAATCAAGTATAAACAAAACAAACGCTATGAAAAATATTCTTAAAGTAATATTCGTTTTTTCACTTACTGTAAATGCACAATTTACCAATGTAATGATTGGTAATTCAAACAGTCCAAGTGAACCAGCCATTGTTATTGATCAAAATAATACAAACATTCAATTTGCAGCTTCAAATATTAGTAATTATTATGTAAGTACTGATGCAGGAGTAACATGGTCTGAAAACACATTAACTTCGTCATTAGGTGTCTGGGGCGATCCGTGCTTGGCAATCGATAATTCGGGTAGTTTTTACTTTTTTCATTTGTCAAATGCCGCTTCTTGGTTAGACAGAATTGTGTGTCAAAAATCTACAGATACTGGTGTGAGTTTTAATGACGGAACACATTTTGGACTTAACGGAACTAAAGATCAAGATAAAGAATGGGTTGCTATAGATAAAAATAATGGAAACATATATGCTTTATGGACGGAATTCGATGCTTATGGCAGTACAAGCTCAAGTTGTAAAACACGTATTATGTTTACAAAATCTACAGATAATTCAGCAACTTGGAGTGCGCCTGTAAAGGTTAATATAGTAGATGGTAATTGTATTGACGAAGATTTAACTGTAGAAGGCGCAGTGCCTGCAATTGGACCAAATGGCGAAATATATACTGCTTGGGCTGGACCTAACGGAATTGTATTTAATAAATCAATTGATTTTGGAGCTACTTGGTTAAATTCAGAAATAGTAGTAGATGTCATGCCTGGCGGTTGGGATTTTACTATTCCAGGTGTTGATCGTTGTAATGGTATGCCAATTACTGCTTGCGATATAAGTGGCGGAGCTAATCATGGTACTATTTATGTAAATTGGACAGACCAACGAAACGGTACAAATGACACCGATGTTTGGTTGAAAAAATCAACTGATGGCGGTACTACTTGGTCAACTGCTACAAGAGTAAATAATGATGGTGCTGGTAATCAACAGTTTTTAACATGGATGGATATCGACCAAACTAATGGTAATATATATTGTGTTTTTTATGATAGACGAAATCACAACGATAACAATACCGATGTGTATCTTGCAAGGTCAACAGATGGCGGAAATACATTTCAAAATATACTAATTAGTGCAACGCCTTTTGTGCCAATTAGTACGGTGTTTTTTGGCGATTACACTAATATCTCAGCTCATAATGGAATAATTAGACCAATATGGAATAGACTTGATGGCGGAAATTCAAGTATTTGGACAGCATTAATAAACGATAGTAATATTATAGGAGTTGATGATTATTTTAATGCTAATTTTGAGTTAAGTCAGAATTACCCAAACCCTGCAAAAGATGAAACTTATGTTTCATTTAAACTAAGAAGTCAAGAAAAAGTAAGCTTGACTATTTATTCTGTTCTTGGAGAAAAAAAGTTTGATGTTCTAAAAGATGAAGTTTATCCGTATGGAAAGCATGTAATTAAAATTCCTTTGCAAAAAAACAAACTGTCGCAAGGTGTTTATTTTTACAAATTAAAAATAGGAGATAAGGTATTGTCTAAAAAAATGATGATTGATTAAAGTATCTTGATTATAATTTGAGTTTTGTTCAAACTCAGGTTAATATATTCTATAATTCATAGAGAAATATGGCAGTTTAAATTCTTTAGGATTGTCAGCTAATAAGTATCCACTTGTAAAATACATACCTAAGCCTATTTCAAATTTTTTATAAATATACCCTATTTCTATGTTCATAGCTCGGTATGAAAAATCTCTAGTAGATATAAAAATAACAGATTCATCACTAAAAACTACATCGATTTCTTCTTTGTCATGATAAGTTGTTCCGTTATTCATTAAAGATCCACCAACCTCTATAAAAAAGAGATTCTTTTTAATTTCAAATTCTTGTTTTATAAATAATTTATAATCGGTTATTAAATCATTAACAGATTTTTCAGTATTATTATCTGTTCGTTCGTAATAAATATGGCTGTATTTAAACGAGTGAGAAAAACCAAAACCAAAACCACTTTTTGTTAAGTAGCCTATGGAGTAATTAAAAGCGGTACCTGTTAATTGATCATCTTGTGAAAAATATGCGCCTGTTATTGGTTCGGCTAAATTAGATATTTTTCGTATTGGAGTAATTCTATATTCGGTACCAACTTTAAACTCTATATTCTGAGAATGTATAATTGTCGTAAGGAATAATATTATTAGTAAAGATATTTTTTTCATTCTTTTTTATTAAAATAATTAAAAGACCTCGAGATTTTGTCCCGAGGTTGTTTGTTAATGTCTAAATAGGGATAAAATTTAGATGTATTTATATTTATTAATTAGTATCTCTATAGAAATTATATTGAATACCGCTATTATTTACAGTATGTCCATTGGCTTGATCAATATTATCATAGTAGTATCCTGCTAAAGAAACTACATCTTTACTGTATAGGTATTGATTTGATCTATACTCAATGGTTCTTACTATTCCTGAAGGTAATGGAGGTAATGTAGCTATTTTTGTTCGAGCTGGCCATCCATCATACTCAAAAATAGTGTATACAAAAAATTGATCAATACCAATAGCATCTACATTATCCCAATCATGTAATAAACTAAAATTCAAAGTTTTAGTGTCTCCATTGCTAATCCATCGTCTTCTAAATTGTTTCATTTGACTTCCATATTCAGAGGCATTATGTTGTGAGAAAAAAGCACCATATTGATTTGATTCATCATCCCAAAAACCTCTTACGTGTATTTCTGATTTACCACTAACCCAAGCCTCTTTATTTTGTTTAACCTTCATGCGTCCTAATCTTAAATAGTCTGGATAATTTGTGGTACTACCACTGTTTCCACCACTCCAAGGGTCGTCATAATCATCGTTTCCATCTCCAATACCTATTACAAGTAAAGCTCTACCTGTGTTGATAATATTATTAGCTACATCTAATGTAATACGCTCATCTAAAAGAGATAATTGACCATTCTCATCTTCTTGATAGCCTTTTGGGTCAGGTATTTCTTCAACAGATAATACAATTACAGGTTTGTTTGGATCCATTGATTTGTTTTGGTATTTAGCAAGTTGTTTATCAATAAAAGGTATAAATAAATCTACATGCCAATCTTGATTATCTAAGTTGTAAAAAGCCTTTAAAGATGCATCTAAGTTTTGCTTGTCTTTCAAAGATAGTATTGATGAATTTTTATTTAAATCAATTAATAAATCTTTCATAAGTATCCTACTTTCTAATTCTTGATTATTTTTAGACTCCATTTTAGTAAATAAGGAGTTTCTAAATTCTTTTTTTGTGTATAACTTCGATATTATTTTTCCAATATCTAAAAGGTGTTTTTCTGCATACGCAATTTGTTTTTCTAATGGAGCAGATTCAATTGTGCTTTTGTCAAGTGTGTCACTATCTATAATGTCTTCGTTACTGCATGACATTAAAAAAAGCACACTAAATAATAAAACTAATTTTTTCATATTTTGTTGTGTTTAAATGTTAATATTAATTAATCCCTAAACAAATATAGTAAAATTTAATTATTAACTACTATAAAGTAGTAACTTAAAAGTGGTAACACAAAATATTAATGAGTCATTACTTTACAAAATGTTAAATAATGATGATATTACAAAAAGAGAATTAAAAAAAATAGGTAAAAGGTTACGTGAATTACGTATAAAAAAAGGCTATACTAATTATGAATTGTTTGCATTTGATAATGAAATAGCAAGAGCTCAATATGGTCGTTATGAAAATGGAAGTGATTTAAAAATGTCAAGTCTAATAAAAGTATTATTGGCATTGAATATTTCGTTAGAAGATTTTTTTAATGAAGAATTTACTTTCAAACACTAAAAATTTTACCAGCTTCGGCTAATGCTACATGTTTAAAAACAGTTTGTGCTTCTTCTTTAAAAAGCTCTAAATTTTTATATCGACTAGAATAATGACCTAAAATCAGTTTTTTTGCATTTGCTTGTTTTGCAATTTTAGCAGCTTGTTCTGCTGTTGCATGTTTAGTATATTCGCAAAGATGCTCTTTATCGTTTAAAAAAGTAGATTCGTGGTATAATAAATCTACATTTTTTATAATTGAAATAATATCAGGTTTGTATGTAGTATCACTACAAAAGGCATAACTTAAAGGTTTTGGTGGGTTAAAAGTTAATACTTCATTGTCAATTATTTCGCCATTTTCTTTTTTAAAATTTTCACCATTTTTAATATTTTGATAATCACAAATCTCAATCTCTTTATGGTTATTAACCGCTTCGATGTTTAGTTTTCTTTCGCCAATTTTTTCTTTAAAAAGATAACCATTTGTGTAGACTCGATGATTTAAAGGTATGGTGTAAACGCTTACTTTTTCGTCTTCAAAAATCAATTCACTATCTTTAGATGTTGATTCGTGGAAAAACAATTTGAATTTCGTAAACGATTTAGACAATTTTATTTGAAGAATAATGATTTCTTTAATTCCTTTTGGACCAAAAACATGTAGGTCTTTTTCACGGTTAAGTAAACCAAATGTCGAAATTAAACCAATTAACCCATAAAAATGATCGCCATGTAAATGCGAAATAAAAATATGAGTAATTTTAGAAAATCGTAATTTATATTTTCTTAATTGTACTTGTGTACCTTCGCCGCAATCAATTAAAAAAGCACGGTTGTTAATTTCTAAAAATTGAGAAGTGGTATGTGAATTTGTTGTTGGTGTAGCAGAATGACAACCTAAAATAGTAAGTTTTATTGACATGCTTATTTAACAACAAAACGTTTAGATATTACTTTGTCTTTTGCTTTTATGCTGTAAATGTAAATGCCAGAATTTAATTTATTTTGGTAAAACGGAATGCTGTTTTTTCCTTTTAACAGTGTGATTTTTTCAGATTTAATAATGCTTCCTAATAAATTACGAACAGTAAAAGTTATATTGGTTTTGTATGAACTATTAAAACTAATCGTTGTTTTAACATTAAAAGGATTCGGAAATACACTTATGTTGGTAATCTGTAATTCATTACCTGTATTTTTTGCTGCTTCTTGGCTAAAAGCAGTAATTGAAAATAATACGATTAGTATGTAAATTATTTTTTTCATTATTAAACAAATGTATAAATTTTAAATTAAAAATCCAAACTTCTTGTCATTTCGTCCATTTCAACCATATCTATTGCTTCTTGCATGGTTGGAACGATAATTACTTCGTCTGGTAAAATGTCTAAATTGGCATTTTTTTTAATAATAACAAAAGATGTGCCAAGCGCTATTTTTTCTTCAGAAATATTTTTAAATTCCATTAACTGTTGATCATTAATAATAAGATTTGAAAAATCTAAAATTAGATTGTTTTCTTTGTAGCTATTTACAGTTTCGTTTAAACTGTTAAATAACACTTTAGAATAATTGCTGTTTTTAGGAGTTATTATAATGTGTGAGTCTTCTTTTTTTAGTATCATTTTTTAATTTGTTGAGCGAGTAAATAAATAATTGCCATTCTAATAGCAACACCATTTTCTACTTGGTTTAATATTATAGCTTGGTTAGAATCGGCTACTTCGCTGGTTATTTCTACACCGCGATTTATCGGTCCTGGATGCATTATTACAATTTCTTTATCAATTGATTTTAGTAATGCAGAATTTATGCCAAAAAGTTGTGTGTATTCTCTAACAGATGGAAAATAATTTATATCCATACGTTCGTGTTGTACTCTTAATACATTGGCAACATCGCACCATTGTAAGGCTTTTTTTATGTTCGTTTCAACTAAAACATCAAGTTTTTTAATGTGTTTAGGTATTAAGCTAACAGGACCACATACCATTACTTCTGCGCCTTGTAATTGTAGTGCGTAAATGTTTGATAAAGCAACTCTTGAATGTAAAATGTCGCCAATAATAACAATTTTTTTATCCTTTAGTGTGCCTAATTTTTCTTTAATAGAGTAGGAATCGAGCAGTGCTTGTGTTGGATGTTCGTGTGCGCCATCGCCAGCATTTATTATTTTGGTATTGGTGTTTTTTGCTAAGAAAGATGCTGCACCAATGTTTGGATGCCTCATTACAATAATATCAACCTTCATAGCTAATATATTATTAACGGTATCAATTAGTGTTTCTCCTTTTTTTACAGACGATTGTGCTGATGAAAAATTAATAACGTCTGCCGAAAGTCTTTTTTCGGCCAATTCAAAAGATAATTTTGTTCGTGTGCTATTTTCAAAAAATAAATTAGCAATCGTAATATCTCTTAACGATGGTACTTTTTTAATTGGTCTATTAATTACTTCTTTAAAATGATTGGCAGTTTCAAAAATAAGATCAATATCTTGTTTGTTTAAATGTTTTATGCCTAATAAATGTTGAACGCTTAACTCTTTCATTTTAATCATTTTTTACAAGGTAAACAGTGTCTTTATTTTTGTTCCAATCTACCTTTACTTTTTCAGCATTTATAGCATCGACTTGTATGCCTTTGTAGTCAGGTTGTATGGGTAAATTTCGGCTAAAACGCCTATCTATTAAAACTAATAATTCAATGGCGTTAGGTCTTCCAAAAGATTGTATTGCAGTTAATGCAGCTCTAATACTTCTACCAGAAAATAAAACATCATCAATAAAAACCACTTTTTTATTTTCTACATTAACATTCATATTGGTTTGACTTGCTTGTAAAGGCTCTTCACGTCTTCTAAAGTCATCTCTGTAAAATGTAATGTCTAATTGCCCATATTCAATATGTTTTATTTGGAAATCATTTTTTAAAATACGAATAATTTTTTCGGCTAAAAAAACACCTCTTGGTTGCATTCCAACTAAAACAGTATTTGAAAAATCGTCATGATTTTCAATTAATTGACATGCCAATCTATGTAAAATAATATGAATCTCTCTATGGTTTATCAATATTTTTTGAGACATACTGTTTGATTGTGTTTTGACAAAATTACAAAAAATAACACTACAAAAAACAGAAAAATAATGGAGATTAAAAAAAGATATTTTTCAAAGTAAATTGTAAAAATAAGGCATCAGTTATAAAAGTTGGGGATTGTTAAAACAATTCAATAAAGATTTTTTTGCGTAAAACACCTGTATTGACGATAAA
>JALSLZ010000148.1 GCA_026988075.1 Flavobacteriaceae bacterium | reverse complement strand
TGGAATCTTGATACTGCTTGTGTTTTTCAAGGTAGTAGAAAGCATTTTTAAAATTTCTTATATTTTTATGCGCTTGGTATAAATATGTACTACTTAAATTTTGATATTTTAAATTTTTTTGTTGTAGAGATAATTGATAGCCCAATTTGCAATCTGCTATAGCTTTTTTGTAGTCTTTTATATCTAAATATAATTTGCCTCTTAATATAAGAGCTTCCATATAATGGTTGGTGTTTTGTTTTTTAAAATACGGAATAATTGTATTAAATAGTTGCAATGCTTTGTTGTAATTTTTTAAAGCAGTATTTGCTATTGCTAGGTTTAAATCGGTTGTACTAATGCTATTTTTATCAATAGATAGTCTTATTTCTTTGCTTTTTTCTAGAACCGATAATGCTTTTTTATATAATTTTTTTTGAATATATAAATCACCTTGATTAGATAGAATAATTGCACCATATCTAGGTGCTTTCATTTCTTCTGTAATGTTAAACGCTTTGTTATAATAATTAATAGCTGCATTAAAATCATTATTATCTTTATTAAAAATCGCTAAACTATTGTATGAGATTAGTAATTTGCCTTTTCGTTTTTCCTTTTGAATATCTGTTAATTTTAAGGTGTCTAAATTGTTTAAAATTTTAAGTGCTGTTAAAAATTCATTATTGGCAGTAACTACTTTTCCTTCACGCTTTAAAGCACCTCCTTTAGTCATTAATATAGAAGATTTTAATAATGGATCATTTGCTTTTTCTACATATGCCTCTGCTTTTTCTATGTAATAAAAACAGGAATCTGTTTTTGCATTAAAAAAGTAATAATTACTTAGTGCATACGCCGTATTGCCTAATGCTATATTATTAGAGTTGTTTGCTTTCATTTTTTTTAACAGAAGTTTTAAAATAGTTTTTGATTGTTTTGGATACCTATTTTTACCCAAAAAACTATAAATACTTTTTACTTCAATATTCTCAATTGCTGTATTTTTTACAATTAGATGTATAGAATCTAATTGTTTTGTTAACGTATTTTGTCCATAATTTTCAATAAAACAAAATAGGATAAAAAATAATGATACGATTTTTTTCAAAATTACATTTTAGGTTTAAATTATTTTCACTATTATTTTTTTGTTTCAAGTACAAAAAGCACTTTTTAATATGAAAAAAAAAATTAGTACATAATAAAAATATAATTTATTGCAGAAAACATTAGAGTTGATTTATTAAAAAAGGGATTATCAAATCAATGATAATCCCTAAAAATTGCAACTTACTTTCATTTTATTATGATAAACATTTATTATGTAGATTTTCTATGTGTATTTATGATAATTAAAATTATCTCAATAATTAACATATTTTTAAATCTATTTAGGTATGCTACTTCCTTTGCCATTCCATGGCATTAATCCTGCAGGTAATGCCTCTTCTATGGTTATTAAAGGCAAAAATACTTCGGCATCCATCTTTACCGAACTTCCTTGAAGGTTTAATCCAAGCATACTTCTTAATTGATTTGCACCCGAGTTGCTTACACTTACAGCAGCATCAACATCAGCACGACTTAATTCTATTCTACTTGCATAAATATTAGCCCATTTTTCGGCAACATTTATTTTAATTAAAGCAGATTCGTTTCCTTGACTGTATGGATTTAATTTTTCTGATTCGTCTAATAAATCTTCTACACTCATTTTTGAATTTATTTCTTTGTAGTCATATTTAGTATTTCCAGTAAATAAATTATTGTTTAAAGTTAAAACTGCTCCTTTACTATAAATTCCTCCCATATGTGAAAAACCAAAAACGTTATTTTCTGCAATAACTGTTAAATCTTTATCTAAAGCTAAAGCACTTCCTCCATACGAAGCTACAGCATCATGTTTCCAAGTAAATAAAACAGTGTTGTATTTAATAAAAAATTGAGGTATCATGGTTTTGTCACTTCCCATATATCCTGTTCTTGCTTGTATTCCGTAACCTGTATTGTTTATGCAAAAATTGTTTTGTATTAAAGCTTTTCCTCCTTTAAATACTCTAACAGATATTGCTCCTTCGGTTGGTGCAGTATTCATTACCACACAGTTTTGTACCGTAATATTCATAAATTTGCTACCAACAATTACAATTCCTCCAGATTCTGGCGAAGGGTTTTGTCCTGATTTTGGACTGGCTTGTCGTCTGATAGCTAATTTTTTATCTTTATGATAGCGATTTCTTGGACCGTTATCAAAAATAATTCCGTCAATAATAATTTCAGAACCTTGTGATAATTGACCGTTTTTTTCACGTTGTTGATCGGTTCTGATATATAATCTTGGAGTAGTTAATTTCATATATTCATTAACTCCTGTAAATATGGTTTTGTGTTTGTTCCAAGGATCTCTAGTGGTAAAAGAAGTATCATAACCTCCGTAAATTTTTACTGGAACGTTAATTTCGTCTGAACCTCGTTTTCCTTTGCTCATATAAATTCCTTCAGCAATATAAATAATATCATTTGGTTTTAAATGATGAATAATATTTCCTAAGTCTTTTGCTGGTCTTTCTTTTGTTCCGAGTTGTCCTGAGCCAGTATTTCTACTTACATACCATTCTCTGCCTTTATTCGAAAAATTTAGAGTAGATAAAAGTGGCGTGCTATTTGTATTCGTTTTTTTAGTATTATTAGATGAAGTCTTTTTATTAGTTTCTTTTTTTAAAACTTTGTTTTTTAGTTTTTTAAAGTTTATTTGACCTTTTGTTTCTATTGCAGAAAACAGAGAAATACACAATATTAATAATAATATTTTTTTCATAATTTGCTTTTTAATGTTAAAGTATGATATAGAGGTTAAAAATCAACCTCTACATCTACTGTTTTTATATTATTGAATTGCTACTGCATTAATTTTATATGTTATTGTATTTGCGACAGAAATATTTTTAAGTTCTACTTTCAATTTTTTTGTTGAATTTATAGTAAATACTTTTATTTTTTTGCCTTTTTCAAAAGTTACACTTTTTAATTGTTTTGTGTAATTACCGTTACTTTTTTTCTCAAATATTCGTATTGTTGCTCTCGCTTGTCCTGCTGTTCTACGAATAATTATTTTCGTTTTTCCACTACATGAATTTAGTGTGTAAACATTTTTAAAACCTTGCCCAATAAGCATTCCTGTTGCTGGTTTTAGTTCTTTTACTAAAGATTTAGTTTTACCAGTAATTTTTGCAGTATATCTAAATGAGTTGGCAACCGATTGGTTTACAATTTCTACTTTTATTATTTTTCCTTTTACACCTCTAATTAATTTTGATTTATAAGGTGTTGTATAACTACCATTATTAAACTCAATTACTTGATTTTGTCGCAATACATTATTAACATATATATTTACTTGTGTTTCTGCTCGTCCACCTGTTTTTTTAATGCTTACTGTTACTGCATTTGAAGTTGCTCTTACTGTTAATATTCCTGGTGCAAGTGAAAAAACTTCGCCACTTTTTTTAGTTAATGCTTGCATGCAACCTTTAAAATTCGCATTGCTTGAGTTACTAGTGGTTGTGCTGTGTTTAATTTTCTTTTTTTTCATTATTTGAGCATTTGTACTGATCGACATTGCACATATAATAAAGGTGGCTAATACTATTTTACTGATTTTTGTTACTGGATTTCTCATAATTACTGATTTAAAATTTATTGTTTATTTATTTTTCAAAGTTAAGCAGTACTACTAATTATGACATTCCTTATTATTGCATTGTATAGGAGTATTTCTGCAAATACTATGACTATTTATGCATTATGTAACTATTTATGCAAAACAATGTGTTTTTGTATTCTGTTATTTTTATTTGGATGTAGGTGTAGTATTTATTTATAAGATCAGATATAAAAGTTGGGGAAAAGTTATCAGATTTGCTTATGGATGCAAAATAATTTAATCTAACTTTATAACAGATTTACATCGCAACAATATTCTTTGGCGAAACTGCGGATATAAAATCGTTGGCAAAAATTAAAAAGCAGAAATCTGAAATAAACAAAAATTAAAACATTTAAAATCCGCAGCTACTGTTATACAAATCGTTGATAAAGTTTATCGTCAATACAGGTGTTTTATGCAAAAAAATCTTTAACTTTTATAACTGACCCTATTTATATCGGTAAAATTGCGTTGTAATAAAAATAGTTAACCCGAATTATTCATAGGTTTTCGTTATGAAAAGTCAAAATACCAATAGAATTTAGGTTATGTTTAAATCCATATAATTAGGTAGTGTATAGATTTTTTTGATAAAATACAAGTGTATTATAAATAAAAAATTAAATGCTTTTTATTGATGCTAAATAGTTGTGTTTTGGAATAGAAATTACTGTAAAGAATATGTTATTTAATTAAATTAATAATGTTTTCGCTTGGTCTGCCTATTACCGCTTTGTTGTCTTTAATAACGATCGGTCTTTCAATTAATTTTGGATTCTCAAACATTGCAGTAATAATTTGGTCATTAGTTAATTCTTTACCTTTGTAATTCTCTTTCCAAATTTTTTCTCCTTTTCTAACTAAGTCAATTGCCGAAATGTTTAACATTTGCAACAATTCTTTAATTTCCTTTTCCGATGGAGTATTGTTCAAATATTTAATTACTTCAAATTCTACTTTTGCTTTTTCTAAAATTTGAACGCCTATTCTGCTCTTACTACATCTTGGATTGTGATAAATTTTGACTTTTGACATTTTATTTTAATTAGTTATAGTACAAAGTTACAACTTTTTAGAAAAACTTTACGTTATTTGTATAATGGAAACCAATATTATTTTAGCTTTTATATCAAGTTCTGCTTTATTAACTATAATGCCTGGTCCAGATATTATTTATGTTTTAATGCAAAGTCTTACAAATGGTAAAAAATATGGTATTGCAACTGCTTTTGGTTTGGTTTCGGGTATTATAATTCATACATCACTCATTGCATTTGGAATATCTAAAATTGTAAAGCAAAACGAAACTGTTTTTTTAACGATTAAAATATTGGGCGCTATTTATTTGTTTTATTTAGCATATAAAAGTTATAAATCATCGTCAAAAATTAATTTATCAATTAAAACGCCTAAAAAAACATTGAGTAATTTAGTTAAACAGGGTTTTATTATGAATGTATTAAACCCAAAAGTAACCATTTTCTTTTTGGCTTTTTTTCCAGCGTTTATTAATTATTCAAATGTAAATATAAAAGAACAAATTTTTACTTTAGGTTTTCTTTTTATGTTACAGGCTTTTATTATTTTTTGTATTGTTTCTTTTTTAGCAGATAAAATGTCTGTCTTTTTACGTCAAAGTAAATCTTTTGAAAAAAGAATACAAATCATCCAAATTGTTTTTTTTATTGGTATCGGAATTTTTATTCTAATTTAATTAGCTTAAATTTGTTTTTCGATACTTTTAAATTGTAATGACTTATATAAATGAGTAAAAAAGTTAAAATTATAGAATGCCCAAGAGATGCCATGCAAGGTATTAAATCACATTTTATAGCAACCGAAGATAAAGCGAAATACATAAATTCATTGCTTAAAGTTGGTTTTGATACGATTGATTTTGGCTCGTTTGTTTCTCCAAAAGCAATACCTCAAATGCGAGATACAGCAAATGTTTTAGCTAAGTTAGATTTAAGTAAGACAGAAAGTAAACTCTTGGCAATTGTTGCTAATGTTCGTGGTGCAAATGATGCAAGTGTATTTGAAAAAATTGATTATTTAGGATTTCCTTTTTCAATTTCAGAAAATTTTCAAATGCGAAATACAGGAAAAACAATTTCAGAATCGGTTAAAAGTTTAGAACAAATACTAAATATTGCTATTAAAACAAATAAAAAAGTAGTTGCCTATTTATCTATGGGTTTTGGTAATCCGTATGGTGATATTTGGAATGTTGAGGTAGTTGCAAATTGGACAGAAAAACTCTCTAAAATGGGTGTTGAAATTTTATCACTTTCTGATACAATTGGTGTTGCAGATGGAAAAACAATTAATTATCTTTTTAAAAATTTAATTCCCCAATATTCAAAAATAGAATTTGGTGCACACTTGCATACTACGCCAGAAACTTGGCACGAAAAAGTTGACGCAGCTTATAAAGCTGGATGTTTGCGTTTTGATGGTGCAATTAAAGGTTTTGGTGGTTGTCCTATGGCAAAAGATGATTTAACCGGTAATATGCCTACCGAAAAGCTGCTTACATATTTTACACAGCAAAAAGCAGATACTAATTTAAGTGCCATGAGTTTTGAGGCAGCATATAATAAGGCTTTGAATATTTTTTATTAAGCTACTTTGGATCAGATATAAAAGTTATAAAGAGTTATCATATTTGCATGTGAATGCAAAATAATTAATCTAACTTTACAACAGGTTTATATCACGACAATATTGCTTTGGCGAAACTGCGGATATAAAACCGTTGTGTTTCATACCAAGAACAAACTAAAATTGAAATCTACAGACAAAAACCAACGAAAATTGTACCTTTGCAAAAACAAAATATTACAACCAATAAATGACAAAAAAGAGCGAAAATAAAGTAAGTGAGGGAATAAAAAGAGTTGTTTCTGAATTGATGGATAGAGTTATGAATAAGGTTTTGATAACAGACCCATTCATAAAAGAAAAGCATCATTCAAGCAAACCACTTTATGCAGCACTTGTTCCTGATGAAATCTTTAAAGGTTCGCATTTTGAAAGACGTTTTGTTACACCTTTTGGTGGTGTTTGGGAAAAACTTGCACACGTAGTTGCAAATGAATATCACGGAGATTGTACAATGGGACATCTTATTAATGGTGAAGTTAGTAGTGGTCGATTAAAGAGAATTCAAGAAGTACTTAATAGACTTGAACACAAGAAAGAAGGAATAGATAAAGTAAAACCAAATTGGGATGAAGAATTAAAATACATCTTAAAAGGAAAAGGAAAATCGATTCCAACAACGGTTGTTTGTGATATTTTTATAGATAGCAAAAAAACAGGAAAGAAATACGCTTTTGAAATAAAAGCACCACTTCCAAATAGTGACCAAACTAAAGTCAGTAAAGAGAAAATGTTTAAACTTATGGCTATGGAGCCACAAAAAGTTGACTTTTCATTTTTTGCACTTGCATACAATCCTTACGGTAAAAAAGAAGATTATAATTGGAGTTTTCCTTTGAGATGGTTTAATATGCAAAATGATTCCTCTGTTTTAATAGGCAATGAATTTTGGGAACTAATTGGAGGAAAAGGAACTTACAAAAATTTTATAACTGAAATCAATAAGTTAGGACTACAATACAGAGAACGTATTTATAAAGAATTTTTAGGCATTGAGCCACCAGAAGGATACAAAGACATAAAACTTCAATAAAAGTAAAGGATATGAAAAACAAATTTACTTTTATCGACTTATTTTCAGGTATTGGAGGCTTTAAATTGGCTTTATCCAATAATGGAGGGAAATGTATCAACTTTAGTGAAATAAATAAAGATGCAGTAAATACTTATTGTAAAAATCATAACGAGAGTATTGAAAGTAATTTAGGAGATATTACTAAAATAAAAGAATTACCAAAACACGACATTCTTACAGCAGGTGTTCCTTGTCAAAGTTGGTCTATTGCAGGGAAAAATTTAGGTTTTGATGATGATAGAGGTCAATTATGGAATGATACAGTCTATCTATTAAAACAATCACAACCAAAAGCATTTATTTTTGAAAATGTTAAAGGCTTAGTTGACCCAAGAAACCGAGAATCATTTTCATACATTTTGGATAGAATTAAACAAGCAGGTTATTTTGCGAAATATTTTGTTATTAATTCATTTGATTACGGTGTTCCTCAAAACCGAATTCGTGTTTATATTGTTGGCTTCAAAGAAAAAAAACATTTGGATAATTTCAAATTACCAAAACCATTTGAAAACAGAATAAAACTTGCTGATATTTTAGGTGTAAAACTGCCTAAAACAAAAGAAAAATCAATAATTCAAAAAGATTTATTTGGAAATCCAATTTTGGCTAAACAAATGAGCCTTTCGAGTAAAAATGGTTTCAACGATTACTTTTTATTTAACGACTTAAGAAATGGACATACTACAATCCATTCTTGGGATATTTTAGAAACAACCGAAAGACAAAAAGAAATTTGCCTACTTCTTCTAAAGAATAGACGGAAAAGTCAATTTGGGAAGTTAGACGGAAATCCACTTTCCTTAAAGCATTTTAAAACTTTAGACACTTCAATAACCAAAAAGGAATTATCAAAATTGGTTAAATTGGATATTTTAAAAAAGGAAGAGTATCAATTTAAAATAAATGATTTTGAAGAATCAGAATTGACGGACAATGAATTAGAGATATTATCAAAGCAATCTAACGCCAATTTATTCATTGATGAGTTAAAAACACATAGACCTTTAAAAATCAAAAAAATATCAATAAAAGATACTTTAGAAACTCTAAAAGAAAAAAACATCATTGAATGTTCTGAAGTTAGATACGATTTTAAGAACACTAAAATTAGTAGTGGTCTATATGGTGTGAATAGAGTTTTCTTACCAACATCTGACGTATTCCCAACATTAGTAGCAAGTGATACAAACGACTATGTAACATTAAAAACCTTAAAAAAGGAAAATCATAATGATTACAGAAATGAATTTTTAGATAAAGTCTATTTCTCTGAAAACTATAGAAAAATAACAAAAGAAGAGGCTTGTGTTATTCAAGGTTTTCCGAAAGATTTCAAACTACCTGAATCAAGAGCAAGATGGATGAAACTAATTGGGAATAGTGTATCTGTTTCTGTAATTGATATGCTTGCTAAAACTATTATTGAAACAGGAGTATTTAAAAGTCAAGAAAAGACCTTAAAAATAGAGAAATTAACGGAGAACATAAATTACGAAACGCCAACAATGGCTATAGTTAATACGAGTTTTAGCGCTAATAATAAAGTTCAGAACCTTTAATAAATATAGTGCAAAACTGAAAGTTCAGTCCTTCGAGATCCCGTACTAACCATAGCCTAAACGTAATAAAGTTTATTGCCAATACAGGTGTTTTATGCAAAAAAATCTTTATTGAATTGTTTTGATAATCACCAACTTTATAGTTTCCCCGCTACTTTAAAAATTTATTAAACCAAAAAAAAGAGCCTTAATCAAATATAGATTAAGGCTTTTTTTTATGAATATGTAATGTTGTTATTTTACGATATCTAATAAGTTAACTTCAAAAATTAAATCTGCGTTTGGAGGAATTACTCCACCAGCGCCTCTTGCACCATAGCCTAAATTAGATGGTATATATAATATTGCTTTTGTACCAACATTAAGTTCCATTATTCCTTCGTCCCAACCTTTAATAACTCTACCAACACCAATTTGAGTTTCAAAAGGTCTGTTTCTTTTTACAGATGAGTCAAATGTTTTTCCATTATACAGGTAACCTGAATAGTGAATTTTTACTTTGTCACCTTTAACAGGTTTTGCACCATTTCCTTTTTCTGTAATAAATATTTTTAAGCCTGAAGCTAATTCTGTAGCATGTGCTTCATTATCGAATACTGATTTTAAAGCTGCTCTTTGTTCTGCATATTTTGCAGCTTCTTTTTGCTTACGAATTTCTTCTTGTTTTTTAATAAATTCGTCCATGCCTTTATATTCCTCGTCAAAAACTGCTGGAGCATCGAATTTTTTTGCAGCTTTACCTTTACGGATAATTTCAACTTTATTGATTACATCATTTTTTTCAATTGAATTTACAACATCTTGTCCTTTAACTACATGTCCAAAAACGGTATGCTTGTTATTTAAATGTGGTGTTGCTTTGTGTGTGATAAAAAATTGGCTACCATTGGTTGTTTTACCAGAATTTGCCATAGATAAAATACCAGCAGCATCATGTACTAAAGTATCATCAAATTCATCTTTAAATTTATAACCTGGATCGCCAGATCCATTTCCTTTTGGATCACCACCTTGAATCATAAAATTTTTAATTACTCTATGAAATTTTAATCCATCATAAAAACGTTTTCCTTTAAATTCATCTGCTACATAAGTGTTAGTTCCTTCGGATAAAGAAATAAAATTGGCAACAGTCATTGGTGTTTTTTCAAATTCTAATTGAAGTAAAATATCGCCTTTGCTTGTTTGTATGTCTGCATATATTCCATCACTTAAATCTGGATATTTTGCTGTTTTACATGAAAATGACACCAATGCTAATGTCAAAATACTTAATTTTAATAATTTCATATTTATTTAATTTAATAGTTATTTATTTAATATTTGTTTTACGTTTACTTTTATAATTAGTGGTTCGTTTGGTGCGATTTTTCCTTGTAAACCAGTTACGCCAAATGCTTTTATTGACGGTAATAAAAATGTGGCAGTTTCGCCTTCTTGCATTAATTTTATACCTTCATGCAAGCCTAAAATAAAATCTTCTCCATCAATTTTTAATAATCGGTCGCTTTTATTTTTTTGATTTTTACTACCTAATTCGTCTGCTTTTAATATAATATTGTTGTTTATATCTCGAATTTCATAATTTATAATTAATTCACTACCCGATTTTACTTTTGTTTTTTGTTTTTTATTTTTAACATTAAAATAGTACCAAAAACCAAGAGTTGAATTTTTATATGTATTAATGGTATCTTGTTCAATAATGTTTTTAAACAGAGCTTCTTGTTGTTTTATTAGTTGTTGATTTATTTTAATTGATTCTTCAAAAAAAGAAACATTTGATTTATGAACAATTGGTTTTCTAATTTTTGGTTGATTGCAAGAGGTTAATAAACCAAAAATATATATATATATTGCAATACTATATTTCATAAGATTTTTCTAAATCGTTTTTGTATTTTGGTATTATTTCTAAAAATTTATTTACGGTTTGGTTTAAATTCAAATTGCTTTTTCCGCCAGCAGCATTTGTATGTCCTCCGCCTTGAAAATGAGTACGAGCAAATTCATTTACAGAAAAACTTCCTTTTGATCGAAACGACATTTTTATAATGTTCTGAATTTTATCTTCAATAAATATAACAGCAAAAATAACATCTTTTAAAGATAATGCATAATTTACAAAACCTTCTGTGCCGCCTTTTTCAAAATTAAACCGATTTAATTCGTCTTGAGATAATGTAATGTATGCTGTTTTTAACTCTTTAATAATTCGCATGTTATTTAAAGCCGTTCCTAATAATTGCATTCTGTCGTACGAATTATTATCCATTACATTAGAATAAATAATGTCGCTATTTGCACCTCTATCTAATAATTCTGCAGTAATTAGATGTGTTCTACTTGTTGTAGAAGGAAATCGAAATGAACCAGTATCGGTCATAATACCTGTATATATACAAGATGCAATATCTTTATCTATTAAATTTACCTCATTAAAAGCTTCTATAAAATCGTAAATCATTTCAGAAGTAGAACTTTTTTTTACATTTGAAAAAGTAAATTTAGCATAATTGTCAGGCGATTGATGATGATCAATCATAACAAAAGTTGGTGTTATTTTTTCTAATGCCAATTGCATTTTATCGCCTGTTCTATGAAAAGCATTGAAATCTAAAGTAAAAACAATTTCTGCTTTTTTTAGTATTTCGGTTGCTGCTTTGATATTAGATTCAAAAAGGACAATGTCTTTTTGACCTGGCATCCATTTTAAAAAATTAGGACAATCATTTGGCGAAATAACAGTAACATCGTGTTTTTTCTTTTTCAAAAAATGATACAATGCTAAACTTGATCCATAGGCATCGCCATCAGGATTTCTGTGTGAAACTATTACTATATTTTTTACTCCATTTGTAGGAGATAACAACTTATAAAGTGTCTTAATATTATTCTTATCCATCGTGGGCGAATATACAATAAATGATTAGTTGCACTACGTTGTTGTTTGTTTTTATTATTTTTAAATTAAAAAATGATGATAATTGTGATGGCTTGTTGAACTGGAAATAACTTTTTTTAGGAACGAAGTTCCGTTAAGAAAAAAGTTATTCCATTTCAACAATGCCACGTAAGTA
>JALSLZ010000147.1 GCA_026988075.1 Flavobacteriaceae bacterium | reverse complement strand
TCCTTTATTCGAAAAATGTGCTTCTAAATATTGGTCGCTATTTTTTAAATTTTCTGTTTCTGAATTATCAGTATATTCAGAAAAGTCTTCTTTACTGTTTGTAGAAAACACAAAACCACTTAAATCGGATAGACTGTTTATTTTTTTTGCCATTTACCAATATTTATTTTTTTGTTGAAAGTATTTTACAATTCCCATAATGAAAACAATTAAACCAATAATAATTGCTGCATACGAAAAATAAATGTAATTTTCTTTTAATTTAAAAGACATCGATGCTATAATAATACCTCCAAACATTAATGATGTTGGACTTGAATTACCCATTACTATTTATTTTATTAAACCTAACTCTCTTAAACGTTCATTTAAATAATCGCCTGCTGTAATATCTTCAAAAGCTTTAGGGTTGTTTTTATCAATACAAATATCTAAACAATTTAAAGACATCTCGCTTTTTGGATGTGTGAAAAATGGGATAGAAAATCTTGGTTTACCCCAATCTTTTTTTGGTGGATTTACCACACGATGAATCGTAGATTTTAATTTATTATTTGTTAACCTTGACAACATATCACCTACATTAACAACCAATTGGTCTGGCAAAGCAGTTACTGCAACCCATTCGCCTGAATTTGCTTGCACTTCTAAACCTGCAGCCGAAGCGCCCATTAATAATGTGATTAAATTAATATCGCCATGTGCTCCTGCTCTTACAGCTCCTTTTGGCTCTCCAATTATTGGTGGATAATGTATTGGTCGTAAAATACTATTACCATTATGCACATAATTATCAAAATAATTTTCGTCTAAACCAATATATAAAGCCAATGCTTTTAATACATAAGTAGCTGTTTTTTCTAACTGGCGAAAAACTTCCATTCCTATTCTATTAAAATCGGGATTCTCTTTTACTTGCACATTAGGATGATAGGTATCTTGTATTTTTTCTCCATCATTAACTTCTTGACCAAAATGCCAAAATTCTTTTAAGTCGCCTTCTTTTTTACCTTTAGCCGATTCTTTTCCAAAACTGGTAAAACCTCTTGCGCCTCCAATTCCTTCAATTTCGTATTTATCTTTTACTTCTTGAGGTAAAGCAAAAAAATCTTTCACTTCTTTATACAAATTATCTGATAATTCATCTGATAAAAAATGTCCTTTTAAAGCTACAAAGCCTATTTCAGAATAAGCTGCTCCAATTTCGTCAACAAATTTTTGTTTTCTTATTGAATCGTTTGATAAAAAATCGTTTAAATCTACACTTGGGATATTTTCCATAATTATTAATTTATTATTTAATTGAATAATTTGTTATTCTTTTACAAACTATCTATTGTCAAATATAATGAAATTCTATTAATTACTTGAATTCCGTTTCGATTTGCACAAAAATTAACTGAGATTTAAGTAAATCGTTTTTTCACTTATTCAGCTGTGTTTTTTAAATCGTTTTTCCCCTTATTATTAGCTTTTCTTTTTTTATAAAGTGGTAATCGATAAGAAATACTATAATTAAAGCCAATGCCGCCATTATTTAAATAGACTCTATCAAAACCAGGAATGTATAAGTTTTTAAAATTATCTGGTTCTTTAGACGATATCATTTTTTTAAAACTAAATGAAGCACCTAAAAAAATATTACTAAACGTTTCTACTTTTAAACCAAACACCAATTCTGCCCAATTTGCATTTAAAGCACTATAAGTGATCGGTTCATTATTTTGAATGGTTGGCAATGCGTAATCGCTAAATACGGTATATGAATTTAAGGTTTGCTTAAAATTAGCATGCCCATAACGCAAACCAACAAAGACTTCGTTTTCCATATCTAACCAATTTTCATACAAATTGTAATTTGCTCCAAGCTTAAAATATTGTCCGTTTGTTGTAAAATTTATATAATCTTCTATGGTGTTTTTATCTAAATAACCCAATTCGATTGCTACAAATATTTTTTTACTAATTCGGTAATCTGCAAGCAACTCAATGCTTTTTCGTTTATTATTAAAAAACGTTCGTGCAGGATTAGAAATATCTATTCCAACACGTAAACCATAAACGTCTTTAATTACAATGCTATCTTTTTTTATTTTTTGTGCTGAAATAGAAAGAGTAATAAATAAACATACAGAAAGTATAAAATGTTTTAAATTCATATTAATGATATATATTTATATGTGCTTGATTTTCGTTTGTGATATTCGCTTTGACTTTTACCACGTTTTTCATCCAAAGCCAGTCGGCAGAATTGTCAAAAACATCTATACTATTAAAAATTGTTTTATAACCGCAAGATCTTGAAACAAAAATTTCGTCTCGTACATAATTTATGGCAAGTGTATCAACAACGCCTGTGTCGTCTGTAGTATATTTAGATAAATAAATATTTGTATAATCTAAGTCAACATTTAATGGCACAACAATAGAATCTAAAGTAGCTATATCTCCAATTTGAATATCTTCGTTCAAAGAATTTTTTACTGTGATTTTTAAATTATTTACTTTTCTTAATTTAGAAGAGTCTTCATTATTATAAAATCGTATAATTAAATGAGGTGTTGTTTCTTCAATACAAATATTATCGGTTTCACAACCGAATAGAAAAGCGATTAATAGTACAAATGTTATTATTGTTTTTTGCTTCATGAGGCTTTTAATCTTATCTTACAAATGTATAATTTTCAATTTTTATTACTAATTAAGAAATGTTAAATATTTTTAAACTTTCAATTTAGAATCTTTAAATTATGTTCTTTTTTCTAACAAAACTACATTTTCTACATGATGCGTTTGTGGAAACATATCAACGGCTTGTGTTTTTACTATTTTATAAGCTGCATCTAATATTTCTAAATCTCTTGCTTGTGTTGCGCTATTACAACTAACATAAACAATTTTTTCTGGTTTTATTTTTAGTATTTGCTGTACCACTTTTTTATGCATTCCTTCTCTTGGCGGATCGGTAATAATAACGTCTGGCTGACCGTTTTGCTTAATAAACTCATCGGTAAAAACTTCTTTCATATCGCCTACAAAAAATGCTACATTATCAATTTTATTGTTTTTCGCATTCTGTTTTGCATCAGCTATAGCTTCTGGAACAGATTCTACACCAATTACTTTTTTTGCTTTTTTCGCAACAAATTGTGCTATTGTACCTGTACCTGTATATAAATCATACACCAGTTCATTACCTGTTAAGTTTGCAAAATTTCGTGTTATTTTATATAATTCGTATGCTTGATACGAGTTTGTTTGATAAAATGATTTGGCATTTATCTTAAATTTTAAGCCTTCCATTTCTTCAAAAATATGATCTCTACCTTTAAAAAGTATTACATCTTGATCGTAAATTGAATCGTTACCTTTACTATTAATTATATATTGCAACGAAGTTACATTCTTAAATTTCGCTTCAATTGCGTTTAATAATAATTCTCGTTTTTCTTTATCTTCTTTAAAAAACTGAATGACTACCATGATTTCGCCATTAGAAGATATACGAACCATCATGGTTCTTAAAAAACCTTCTTGAGCTCTTGGATTATAGAATTCTAAATCATTTTCAATTCCAAATTCTTTTACAAAATTACGAATTTGATTAGATGGATCTTCTTGTAAGTGACATTTTTCAACGTCTAAAATTTTGTCCCACATTCCTGCAACATGAAATCCACAGGCATTTAAGTCATTAATTTCTTCTTCTGATTTTATTTCTTCGTAAGTAAGCCATCTTTTACTTGAAAAAGAAAACTCCATTTTATTACGGTAAAAATAAGTTTTATCGCAACCCAAAATAGGTGTGATTTCTGGTAATTCTACGTGACCAATTCTAACTAAGTTATTGGTAACTTCTTTTTCTTTAAAGAATAGTTGATCTTCGTATTTCATGTGCTGCCATTTACAACCACCACAATTATCAAAGTGCTCGCATACAGGTTCGGTACGTCTTTCTGAAAGTTTATGAAATTTTATTGCTTTACCTTCAAAGTAAGCTTTTCGTTTTTTACCTGTTTGAATGTCTACAATATCTCCAGGTACTGTATTGGTTAAAAATATAACTCTACCATCTGGTGCTTTTGCAATTGTTTTACCTCTTGCTCCTGCATCAATTACTTCTATATTTTCAAAAATATATGATTTTTTCTTACTTCGTCCCATTTAGCAAAAGTAGCTTTATTTTATTAAATCTCTTTCACTCAAACAAAATAGTTTTACTGTTTCAACTACTATCAACCTGAGTTCAAATTATCCGAATCTCTATTTGTAGACTGTGGTATTATTGAATAGGTAACTTTTTACAATACAGCTTCTAAAACAAAAAAAAACACCCTAATTTTAGAGTGCTTTTTAATAAATATTGTGTGGTAATTACTTTACACTTCTAATATAAGAAGCTATCGCTTGTAATTCTTCCGCTTTCATTGCTTTAGTAACGGCAAAATTAGTTTGCATAACAGCAACTTGTGCTGGATCAGTATCAACTATCGCTGTTCCATTTCCTTTTAAGAATTTTACTATGTTGCCTTTTTTCTCAGCATACATTTTTGCAATTGTTTTTAATGCTGGCCCTACTAATTTTTCTTGTTCTTTATGACATGCAACACATCCTTTAGCTGTAAAAAGCTTTTTACCTTCATCTGCTCCATTGACAGCATCAGCTACTTTTTCTGCTCCTTCTTTTACAGTTTCAACTGTTTCTTTTACAGCTTCTGTTGTTTTAACAGCCGCTTCTTTTGTTACCTCAACAGCTTCTTTTGTTACTTCTTTTGCTTTTCCACATGAAGTAATTCCTATTGCTAAACTTGCAACAACTACCACTGATAATAATACTTTTTTCATAATTGATATTTTAATAGTTAGAAAATGATTTTTATTTTTTACAAAGATAATTATTTTTTAGTTTCTCTATGTAATAAAAATTACATAATTAATTACACTAACATGGTTACAGGATTTTCAATAAAACCTTTTAAGGTTAATAAAAATGCTGCGCCTGTAGCTCCATCAACTGTTCTATGATCACACGCCAATGTTAATTTCATTGTATTTCCTACAATAATATTACCATCTTTTACAATTGGTTTTTGTACAATTGCTCCAACAGATAAAATTGCTGAGTTTGGTTGATTAATAATTGATGTAAAGTCTGTTATACCAAACATGCCTAAATTAGAAATGGTAAATGTTGAACCTTCCATTTCGTTTGGTTGTAATTTTTTATTTCTTGCTTTACCTGCCAGCTCTTTTACTGCTGCACCAATTTGTTGTAATTTTTGCTCATTTGCAAACTTAACCACAGGTACTAACAAGCCATCTTGAACCGCAACGGCTACACCAATATGTACATGATGGTTTAATTTCATTCTATCATCAAACCATTGTGAATTTACTTGTGGATGCATTTTTAATGCTAAAGCGGTTGCTTTTACTACAATGTCATTAAACGAAATTTTAGTATCTGGTACTGAATTAAATTGTTTACGGAATGCAATTGCATTATCCATATTAAATTCTACATTTAGATAATAATGTGGTGCCGAAAATTTAGATTCTCCTAATCTACGAGCAATTACTTTTCGCATTTGCGAATTGGTAATTTCTTCAAAACTTTCTTCTCCTACTGCAACAAATGGTGCAACGGCATTACCTATCTGCGATGGATTGTAAAATTCAACATCTCTTTTTACAATTCTGCCATTTTCGCCTGTACCAGTAACAGTTCTAATATCGATGCCTTTTTCATTTGCTAACTTTTTAGCTAATGGAGAAATAAATATTCTACCTGTATTTGTTACAACCTCAATTGGTGCTGATTTTGTAACCGCTACTACTTGCTTACTTGCAACTTTTTTAGTTGCTTCTGTTTTTGTTACTGTAGGCTTTTCTTCTTTTTTTGGTGTTTCTTTTACTACTTCTTTGACAGCAGGATTCGTATTAAATTCTTTAATTAACTCGTCTATATTTTCGCCTTCGCTACCAATAATAGCCAAAAGAGAATCTACAGGTGCTGCTTTACCTTCTTCTAAACCAATATAAAGCAAAACACCTTCGCTAAAAGATTCAAACTCCATTGTTGCTTTGTCTGTTTCAATTTCTGCAAGTATATCGCCTTCTTCTATTTTTTCTCCAACTTTTTTCAACCAAGCAGCTACTACTCCTTCAGTCATTGTATCGCTTAAGCGAGGCATTGTAATTATTTCTGCCATCTTATGTAATTTTTATTTTTAACGTTAATTTTTGAATTGAATAATTCATCATTAATTTATCTATGTTTTATAAACGGAAAATCTTCTTGCTCATAAACCATGTCGTATAATTGTTTTATTTCAGGATAAGCAGATTCTTCTGCAAAATCTACACATTCTTGCACACGAGATTTTACATCATTTTGAATTTCGATAATTTCATCTTCGTTTAAATATTTTTTTTCTTTAATTACATCTAAAACCTGAGTGATTGGATCTATTTTTTTGTATTCTGCCACTTCATCTTTTGTTCTGTAATGTTGTGCATCACTCATTGAGTGACCTCTATATCGATAGGTTTTCATTTCTAAAAACGTTGGTCCATCTCCTTTTCTTGCTCTACTAATTGCTTTATCCATTGCTTCTGCAACCGCAACAGGATTCATACCATCTACAGGTTCACATGGCATTTCATATGCCAAACCAAGTTTCCATAATTCTAAATGATTTGATGTTCTTGCAACTGAAGTTCCCATTGCATAACCGTTATTTTCAACTATAAAAACTACTGGTAGTTTCCAAAGCATTGCCATATTAAAAGTTTCGTGTAAAGAACCTTGACGTGCTGCTCCATCACCAAAATAGGTTAATGTTACTCCTTTTCTGTCGTGGTATTTATCGCCAAAAGCAATTCCTGCTCCTAACGGAATTTGACCACCAACAATACCATGACCTCCATAAAAACGGTGTTCTTTAGAAAAAATATGCATCGAACCACCCATTCCTTTAGATGTTCCTGTTACTTTACCATACAGTTCTGCAAATACTTTTTTAGGATCAACACCCATTCCGATAGGTTGTACGTGATTACGATAAGCCGTAATCATTTTATCTTGTGTTAAATCCATTGCGTGCAATGCACCAGCTAAAACAGCTTCTTGTCCATTATATAAATGTAAAAAGCCTCTTACTTTTTGCTGAATATAAACTTGTGCTAGTTTATCTTCAAATTTACGCCAAAAAAGCATGTCTTTATACCAATTGATATAGGTTGATTTGGTTATTTTTTTCATCAATAATTGATTTTTTTCCTTAACGGATGATAATATTAAATCGAAACACAAATGTAATCTATTTTTATAAATGAAAAACAAAGTTTACACGAAATAAATTCAAAAAAAAAGCAATTACATAATCTCTAAAATATCTTCTAACAGTACAATATCGTCATCAAATGGATCTATATGCCAACACTTTACTCCATATTGCTTTGCGGTTTGAATATTCTCTAAAGTATCGTCTACAAAAAAACTTTCTTTTGGATTTATATTTGCGTCTTCAAAAACAAATTCAAAAATTGATTTATCTGGCTTTCTTAAATGAATTTCGTGCGTATAATATACCTTTTTAAAACAAGCTAAAAAACGATTATAAAATGTTAAACCTAAATTATTTTTAATAGAGGTTAAATGCATATCATTAATATTACTTAACAAATAGCAATTGTGTTTTTTTGAAAACGTCTCAATAAATTCTAATCTATATTTAGGAAAATCGAGTAATATTTTATTCCATGCCGTTTTTAAATCTTCTTTTACTGCACTTGGAAATTGATTTTGATAAAATGTAAGAAATTCATCAGTAGTCAACAAGCCTTTTTCATATTGCATGTTTTGCAATAACATTTCTTCTGTAAATTCTGTCAATCCAAATTTTTGCAACTCCACAAAAGTTGCTGTTTTATCTAAATTGATAAACACATCTCCAAAATCGAATATGTAACTTTTAAACTTCATTTCTGAAATATATTATTCATTATTTTACAAACATGCATTAATCCATATAATCTTCTATTGGGTTACAAGAACATACCAAATTTCTATCTCCATAAGCGTCATCTACTCTTCTTACAGGCGCCCAGTATTTATTACCTCTTACAAAGTCTAATGCAAAAGCAGCTTCTTTACGAGAATATGTAAACTGCCAATCATCTGCTGTTAGCATATCTTCGGTATGTGGTGCGTTTTTCAAAACAGAATCCGTTCCTGCTACATAAGCATCTATTTCTTTTTTAATCTGAACCATTGCATCAACAAAACGATCTATTTCTTCTTTCGATTCACTTTCGGTTGGTTCAATCATTAAAGTTCCTGCTACAGGAAAAGATACTGTTGGCGCATGAAAACCAAAGTCCATTAATCGTTTTGCAACATCGGTAACTTCAATTCCTTTTTCTTTAAATTCTCTAAAATCAACTATCATTTCATGAGCTGCAAAGCCTTTTTCGCCTGCATATAAAATTTTATAGTGTTTTTCTAAGGCAACTTTTAAATAATTTGCATTTAAAATAGCATATTTTGTTGATGCCGTTAAACCATCATTACCTAACATTTTTATATAACTATACGAAATCAAATCTACCAAAGCTGAGCCATAAGGCGCTGCCGAAATTGCTGAAATAGCATGTTTTCCACCAGTTTTAATAATGGGGTTTGTAGGCAAAAATTCAGCCAAATGTTCTTTAACACAAATTGGTCCAACTCCTGGTCCGCCGCCACCATGTGGAATTGCAAACGTTTTATGCAAATTTAAATGACAGACATCTGCACCGATTTCTGCTGGGTTTGTTAAGCCAACTTGTGCATTCATATTTGCTCCGTCCATATATACTTGACCGCCATTTGCATGAATAATTTTTGTTATTTCTTTTATTGCCGATTCAAAAACACCGTGTGTAGAAGGATAAGTTACCATTAATGCCGCTAAATTATCTTTGTGTAACTCTGCTTTTTCTCTTAAATCCTCTACATCTATATTTCCGTTATTCGAAGTTTTTGTAACTACAACTTTCATTCCTGCCATTACAGCTGATGCTGGATTTGTTCCATGTGCTGAAGCGGGAATTAAACATATATTTCTATGTGATTCGTTATTTTTTTTATGATATGCTCTAATTGTCATTAAGCCTGCATATTCGCCTTGAGCACCTGAATTTGGTTGTAAAGATGTTGCATCAAAACCTGTAATTACATTTAAATAATGTTCTAAATTATGAATCATTTCACGATAACCCAAAGCTTGGCTTCTTGGCACAAATGGATGTATATTGTTCCATTTTGGTGTACTTAACGGTAACATTTCTGACGCTGCATTTAATTTCATGGTACACGAACCTAAAGAAATCATAGAGTCGGTTAATGATATATCTTTATTTTCTAACCTTTTAACATAGCGCATCATTTCTGTTTCTGAATGATACTTTTTAAAGACTTCGTTTGTTAAAAAATCTGAAGTCCGTTTTAAACTTAGTGGCAAACTTGAACAAATAGAACAATTATTCATATAAACTTCATCTAAATGCTCTGCTTCTGCAAGAATTGATAAAATTAAATTAACATCGTCAACTGTAGTCGTTTCGTTTAAAGAAATACCAATGGTTGCATCATCAATAATTAAAAAATTCATCTCATTGCGTTCTGCTACAAACTTTATTTTTTCTGAACTTGACACTTTTACTTTTAAAGTATCAAAATAAGAGGTGTTTTGTTGTGTTAATCCTAATTTTTTAATTCCTTCATCTAAAGTATTTGCAAATGAATGCATTTTTGTTGCAATATTTTTTAAACCTTCAGCACCATGATATACTGCATACATACCAGCCATTACTGCTAATAAAACTTGAGCTGTACATATATTTGAGGTTGCTTTTTCTCTTTTAATATGCTGCTCTCTTGTTTGTAAAGCCATACGCAAAGCTCTTTTTCCATCAGCATCTAATGTAACACCTATAATTCTACCCGGAATTTTACGTTTGTATTTATCTGAAGTAGCATAATAACCTGCGTGTGGACCGCCATAACCTAACGGAATACCAAAACGTTGTGTTGTACCAACTGCTACATCTGCGCCCATTTCTGCAGGCGATTTTAAAAGTGTTAAACTTAATAAATCTGCTGCAACAACTACTTTAATTTCATTATTATGTGCTTTTGTTATAAAATCTGTATAATCGTAAACTTTACCGTGTTTTGCCGGGTATTGCACTATTGCTCCAAAAGCTTTTTCATCAAATTTTACTTCGGTATGATTAACAAAAACCAATTCAATACCCAAAGGTTTTGAACGTGTTTTTAAAATAGAAATTGTTTGTGGCAATACTTCGTTAGAGACATAAAAAATAACAGCATTTGCTTTTTTTTGCGCTCTGCTTCTATCATTATAAAGCATTATCATGGCTTCGGCTGCTGCTGTACCTTCGTCTAACAATGATGAGTTTGCCATTTTAAAGCCTGTCAAATCACTAATCATAGTTTGGTAATTTAACAACGCTTCTAACCTACCTTGAGATATTTCAGCTTGATATGGCGTATATGAAGTATACCAACTTGGGTTTTCAAAAATATTACGTTGTATAACTGCTGGTAAAATTGCTTCGTTATAGCCTAAACCAATATATGATTTATATACCTTATTTTTATTTGCTAATTCATTTATATGCGATGCAAATTCAATTTCACTCATTGGCTTTGGTAAATCCAACTCAGCTTTTAATCGAATATCTGACGGAATGGTATTAAAAATTAACTCATCTAAAGATGTAACACCAATAGTCTTTAACATTTCTTGCACATCGTTTTCACGTGGACCAATATGTCTTGACACAAAAGAATTTGTTTGCATAATTATTATTTTTTATGCCTACAAAGATAATTCTAAATGTTGAATTTTAAATATTTTTTTATTTTTTTTTACATCTATTTTACAGTAAAAAAATGATACAATTATTATGGCCCAACAATCGTAATTGGTCCAACCCAACCACTATAACCATCTGTACTACAATTAGATTTTACATAAAAATCATATTCAACACCATTAGTAGTGTAATTTGTTAAATGAATAGGGTTATAACTTGTATCTAAAGTAGATCCTGAATCAAAAGTATTACCATGAACAACTTGATGAAGCTGCCAAGTTGTTTCGCCATTCAAAGCATCCCAACTAAAAACCAAATGATCACTACCACTGGTAGTATAAATTTCATCTAATGTAAAATTAACTGGATCTAAACAATTTTCATTGTATGGTTCTGAAAGCGTATCAACTACAAGTGGTCCAATCCAGTCGCTAAAACCTGCCGTATCGCATTGATTTCTAATATAAAAATCATACGAAGTATCTGCTTGCAAATTATCAATTTCTACACTGGTTGGATAAACTGTATAATCAACAATTTTTATTGTTCCGTTACCTAAAACAAAACCATGTGCGCCATATTCAACTTGTACACCATCAAAATCAGCATCAGCCCAATTCAAAATAACGTGATTATGCGATACTGCATTGCTATATAAACTAACCGAAAGATTAGATGGGTTATCACAATATTGATTATGTTCTAAAGTAATAAACACATAAGGTCCAGACCAATCGCTATATTTTTGGTCTGCATTACAATAAACTCTTGCGTAAAATGCATATTGAGTTTGAGGCAATAAATCAGTTACATTTGCATAAGGATTTGGAGCAGACAAACTAGTTCCTGTTCCTAAAGCAAAACCTAATTCTCCATATTCGACTTGATATAAAGAAGCATTATCAAAACCATTCCATGTAAAATTAACTGCCGTATTTGTTAAATCGCTTACGCCTAAATTTTTAAGTTTTGGACAACTTGAAGCTACAGGTTCATCTTTTGAACATCCAAATAAAAAAATTGTAATAGCAAAAAGTAAAATAATATTTTTCATAAATAATAGTTGTTTTTTTTTAGTCTACAAAGTAAGGCATTTAAGTCTAAACAACCAAATTATACGCTTTACTTTATAACTATTTAACAATACAATCTAAGTACATGACAAAAATTTCATAATATTTATATTTCCTTGATTTAAAGCGTTTAACAAACAGTTTGTAATGTAGTTTAAACCATATTTAAAAATAG
>JALSLZ010000146.1 GCA_026988075.1 Flavobacteriaceae bacterium | reverse complement strand
AAAAAAAGTCCTGATTTTTATCAGGGCTTTTTTTATTTGTGATAAATTTATTTCATAATATATTAATGCTTAAATTAGCAAAAAAACTAAATTGAAAAAAGAAAGTCAAAAGCAAAGTAATAGAAAAAAAAAGAAAGTACATGTATTCTTTTTATTCATTGTTGTTTCAGCACTCTTATGGACAATATCTAAGTTATCTGAAGAGTATATTTATACCATTAAACTACAAGTAAATTACACTAATTTTTTTGATGAGGTAAATGCTCAAGATCAGCCAGAAAAATTTCTATTTTTTAATTTTAAAACATCAGGTTTTAATTTAATAGGTTTAAATAATTTTAAAAAATCTGTTAATATAGATTTGAAAAATATTAGAAAGAAAAATAATTTATCCTATTATCTTACAAATGAAAATTTGTCTAATATGCAATCGCAATTTTCATTAGATGAAAGAATATTAAAAATTTATCCAGATACGTTGTTTTTTAATTTCGGAAAATTAAGTAGTAAAACTATTAAAATTAATCCTCAAATAAAAATTAATTATAAAGCAGGTCATGCACTTTTTGGTAACTTAAAAATATCACCAAAAACGGTATTAATAAAAGGAAAAGAAGAACAAATGTCAAAAATAAACGGAATTAGTACAGTGTTTTTTGAATTAGATGAAGTTGCAAGTAATTTTGACTATAATGTAAAATTAGATATTCCTAAAGATTATAAAAATGTGTTTTTTTCAACAACAACAGTTAATGTAGCAGGGTTTGTTAAAAAATATACAGAAAATAGTTATTACATACCTTTTAAAGTTATTAATGTGCCTGACAATTTTAAAATTAAGACATTTAAAGATAAATTAAAGGTAACATATAGAGTAAGTTTAGATAATTTTGATAGAATCAAAGCGACTGATTTTAGTGTAATTTGTGATTTTAGTAAAATAGATGCTTTAAAGAGTTCGTTTTTATTACCAGAAATTGTAAAAAAACCAGATTTAATTTCGAATTTGAAAATTAGTCCAAATAAAGTTGAATTTTTAATTGTAGAATAATGTTAATAGTTGGTTTAACTGGAGGAATTGGAAGTGGAAAATCTACGGTAGCTAAAATGTTTAGTAGGTTAGGAGTACCGATATATTATTCAGATAATGAAGCAAAAGCTTTGATGCTCCGCTCTAAAATAATAAAAAGAAAGTTGCTACTTAGATTTGGTAGCGAAGTTTATATAAACGACGAATTAAATAAACCTTTTTTAGCAAATTTAATTTTTACGAATAAAGATAATTTAAACTATGTAAATAGTGTTGTTCATCCTAAAGTGCATCAACATTTTAAGCGATGGGTTAAAAAACAAATCAAGCTTAAACAATCAAAATATTTAATACAAGAAAATGCCATTTTATTTGAAAACGGCTCAAATGTTTTGTTTGATAAAATTATTACTGTAACTGCACCTTTAGATATTAAAATTAAACGCGTTGTAAGTAGAGACAACACTACCGAAAAGCAAATACTCAGCAGAATGAAAAATCAATGGTCAGATAAAGAAAAAACAAAAAAATCTGATTATATCGTTGAGAATATAAACATTAAACAAACCGAAAATACGGTTGCTAAAATTCATAAGCAACTGCTTCAAACTAAGGTGTAATTTGCCAATATTTTGTTAAATAATAGTGTATTTAGTTAATGTAAG
>JALSLZ010000145.1 GCA_026988075.1 Flavobacteriaceae bacterium | reverse complement strand
AATAAAGTGTAAATAATATTAATTATTTATTTACTTTTGTAAAATAAATTAAAAAACAAAAAATCATGTCAGATAACATAAAGAAAGCCATTATTGCAATATTAATATTAATTATAGCAGGTATGGGTTACTATACTTATAATCAAAATAAAAAGCATGTAGCTATTGAAAGCGAAATGCAAATCGAAAAAGATAATTTATTGGGCGATTTAACAAAATTGGAAAGCCAATATGATGCAGAAATTTCTAAAAACACTATGTTGTCTGAAGAATTGACTGAACAAAAAAATCAAATAGCAGAATTTAAGGCTTCTATTAAAAAAATAAAAAATTCTAATTGGAAATTAATCAAATTTTACAAAAATAAAATTAAAGATTTAAATACTATTTCTGATAGATTAATTAGAAAAAACGATTCTTTAGTTAGAAGTAATGACTTATTAAATGTAGAAAATTCTGATCTTAATAGAGATAAAGATAGTTTAACAGTTAATTTAGAAAAACAAACGACCTATAATAACACATTAACAGATCAAAATTTAGATTTAGCAAAAAAAGTAGCAATAGGCGAAATTGTAAAAGCATCAAACTTTTCAGTAACTACATATAGAGACAGAAAAGGTAGCTATAAAGAAACTGACAGAGCAAGAAGAGTAGATGCTTTTAAAACAAGCTTTGTATTAAACGAAAACCCAATTGCACAAAATAAAGACATTACAGCTTATGTAATAATTAAAAATCCTAATGGCGAATTAATTACTAAAAAGGGGACTTTTACAACTGATAATGGCGAATCATTACGTTATTCCGAATTTAGTAAAATACCTTATAAAAAAGCGACTCTTGCAAGTGATATTCTTATCAAGTTTGGAGATGTAAAACTAGAAAAAGGTAGTTATACTATCGATTTTTATTTAGAAGGTAAAAAAGTTGGTACAGTTAAAAAAACACTTAAGTAATTAGATATTCCCCATTTTAATTATGACTGAGAAAGAAAGAAAAGCTCAAATTGAAAAAATTAAGCTTAAGTTAGAAAAAAGGTTAATTGAAATTGATAAAGAAAATGAGATTGACAAACCTGCTTTTAAAAAAGTTGAAAAGCAGGAAAAATCATTAATTGAATTAAGAAAAGAGCTACAGGCATTAAAAAAACTAGCGACTCAAAAAAATAATGATACTAAGTCTATTGCAAAAGTAGATAAAGTTGAAACTGAAAAGCAAAAAAATAAAGAAGCTAAAATAGAAACAAAGCCTACAGTTAAAGAAATTAAGTTAAACGAAATAGAGAAACTTAAATCTAATTTGGATGAAATTGAAAAATCAAAACCAAGTAAATTACAGGCAACCATTTCTAAAACTATAGAAAAAGATAAAAAAAATGCGATAGAGCAAAAAAAAGGAGAAGTTAAAAAGCCTTTAAAAACTAATACTGTAGAAAAGTCGAATAAAAAAGAAGTGGTTAGTACTAAAAAGGAAGAAGTAATAAATAAAGTAAAAACTTTAACTAAAAAAGAAAATATTTCTCAAAAGCCTCTAAAGGTAATTGAGAAAAAGCAAGATGTAAAAGTAGCTAAAAGCAATAAGAAGGTTTTGCCATCAAATTCAAAGCCAGCAAAGGCAAATAACAAGGTTATTATCATTATTATATCATTATTTGCCCTTTTATTTTTAGCATATCTTTATAACATAAAGCAAAATTTAGCTAAAGAAAAGGAGGCTTTTGAACAAACCAAAGAAGAAGCAATTGATTATTCAAAAGACGATGCTATTTTTAAAGATGTTGAAGAAGATGAAAAACCTGAAGAATTACAAGACATAAAATAAGCGCAATTTTTATTTAAAATAACTATTGAAAAATTACAAATAATAAAAGTGTTGAATTAAAGCTTTTATTATTTGTAATTTTTTATTTTTGCATTATGGCAAAACAAGAAGATAAATTTAAAAAAGTAATATCTCACGCAAAAGAATATGGTTACATATTTCAATCTAGTGAAATTTACGACGGCTTAAGTGCCGTTTACGATTATGCACAAAATGGTGTTGAATTAAAAAAGAATATTAGAGAATATTGGTGGAAATCAATGGTGCAAATGAATGAAAACATTGTAGGTATTGACACTGCAATATTTATGCATCCAACTACATGGAAAGCTTCAGGTCATGTTGATGCTTTTAGCGACCCGTTAATAGATAATAAAGATTCTAACAAAAGATACAGAGCAGATGTATTGATTGAAGACTATTGTGCTAAAATTGAAAAAAAAATTGATAAAGAAGTTGCTAAAGCAGCAAAACGCTTTGGAGATTCGTTTAATAAAGATGAATTTATAACTACAAATGGTCGAGTTTTAGGCTATCAAGAAAAAATTAATACAATACTTTCTCGTTTAGGAAAATCATTAGAAAAAGAAGATTTAGCCGATGTTAAACTATTAATCGAAGAATTAGAAATTGGTTGTCCGTTATCAGGCTCAAAAAACTGGACTGATGTTAAGCAATTTAACTTAATGTTTGGCACAAAATTAGGTGCCGATGCAGCTTCGGCAATGGATTTGTATTTACGTCCAGAAACTGCACAAGGTATTTTTGTAAACTTTGCTAATGTGCAAAAAACAGGTAGAATGAAATTGCCTTTTGGTATTGCACAAACAGGTAAAGCCTTTAGAAATGAAATTGTTGCAAGACAATTTATTTTTAGAATGCGTGAATTTGAACAAATGGAAATGCAATTTTTTGTAAAACCAGGAACCGATTCTAAATGGTTTAATACTTGGAAAGAAAATCGTTTAAAATGGCATCATTCTTTAGGTTTAGGTATCGATAATTACCGTTTTCACGATCATGAAAAATTAGCACATTACGCTAATGCAGCAACAGATATTGAATTTAAATTCCCTTTTGGTTTTAAAGAATTAGAAGGTATACATTCAAGAACCGATTTTGATTTAAAAGCACACGAAGAACACTCTGGTAAAAAATTACGCTTTTTCGATCATGAATCAAATTCCAGTTATGTACCATATGTTATTGAAACATCAATTGGTTTAGATAGAATGTTTTTAGCTGTTTTTTCTAATTCGTTAATTGAAGAAGAGTTAGAAGACGGAAAGTCAAGAATAGTTTTAAAACTTCCAGCAATTTTAGCACCAAATAAAGTAGCTATATTGCCTTTGCTTAAAAAAGATGGTTTGCCAGAAATAGCACACGAAATAGTAAATGATTTAAAATACGATTTTAATGTAACTTACGACGAGAAAGATGCGGTTGGTAGACGATATAGAAGGCAAGATGCTAACGGAACACCATTTTGTATTACTGTAGATCATCAAACTAAAGAAGATAATACCGTTACAATACGCTATCGTGATACCATGAAGCAAGAGCGAATAGCTATTGCAGATATTTCAGGTATTATTAACGATGAAATTTCGTTTAAAAAATGGATTAACAAATAAAATTATTAGCTGAATAAAAAAAAAGCCATTTAGTAATTACTAAATGGCTTTTTTAATTAAAAATCAAATAAGATTATAATTTATTTGATATTGATGAAACCAGTTCGAAAAGTTCGCCTTTATCCATAGTACAACCTTTTTCAATAAGCTCAAATTTTTCTAAATTTTTTTCTTTAAAATACGTTTTTTGTCCTTTAAAATATGTTATTGAAGTATCTTTTGAATTGTTTATAAACCAATTATAATCCTCTTTTTTTGAAAAGTCAAAATTCTCTTTTTCACATTTTATTACAATTCTGTAAATAAGTTCCTCATCTAATCTAAATAAATTCAAACTATTACCAGAAAAATTAGTTAAATATTTAATTTTACTTAAAACTTTTTCCCAAACTAAATCGCTAAATAAATTTATTTCTTCGGCAACCATTTCTGGACTTGTATCTTTTATTTCTTGCCACTTATCAGAATCTATTTTTTGTGTAGCCAAAAAAACGGCAAATTCTTCATGCATTTCATTCAATTGTTCTGTTGTAAGCTGTCTGTATTTCATATCTATTTTAATATGCCACAAAAATAAAATATAAATTGTAAAATATAAATGAATAAGCAAATAAAAAATCGCTTAAGATAATTTTATTTGAACTCTATAATTACAAACTTAAAACCATATTAAAATTGTAATTTTGCAGTAAATTAGTAATTCAATGAAATTAGGAAAGATAAATAGGTTAAAAGTAAGTAGAATTTCAGAATTTGGTACATACTTAATAGATGATCAAAACAATGAGGTTTTATTACCAGACGATTATTCAAATGCAGATGATGTTGAATTGGATGAGCTAATTGATGTTTTTATTTATTTAAATAGCGAAGATCAATTTACAGCTACTGCTATGACGCCATTAATTGAGGTAAATAAATTTGCTTATTTACAAGTAAAAGATGCAAATAATGTTGGTGCTTTTATGGATATTGGTATTCCTAAAGATTTATTAGTTCCTTTTGCAGAGCAAACCGAAACAATGTATGTAGGCAATTGGTATTTGGTTTTTATGTATATTGATGAAGAAACTGATAGATTAGTTGGTTCTTGTAAAGAAAATGATTTTGTGTTTTTTGATGATATTACTATTGCAATAGGTGATAAAGTTGAAATAATTCCTTACAGAAAAACAGATATTGGTATACAAGTTATTGTAAATAATTTATTTAAAGGGTTAATTTTCACATCAGACATTCATAAGAAAATATTTTTAGGCGATAAAACTACGGCTTATTTAAAAAACATTAGAGAAGATGGAAAGTTAGATATTGTGTTAGAACCTTTGGGTTATAGGCAAAGCATTGATCCTAATAGTGAGCTTATTTTAACAAAATTAGTTGAAGCGAACGGACAATTATTTTTTACTGACAAAAGTGCGCCAGAAGATATTAAAAACGAATTTGGATTAAGTAAAAAAGCGTTTAAACGATGTATCGGAAATCTTTACAAACAAAAGAAAATAGCTATTTTAAAAGAAAGTATTCGTTTAATAAAAGTAGATTAGTGTAAATTATGAACATTAATTGAATTTTTAAGAATGGGAATCCCATTCTATAAAACTAAGCCAATTCCAAAAAGAATGGCAAACAAAAAAGTACTCAAAGCGACTTTTTTTAACTCAGGATCATAATTTTCAGGAGTAGTCGTTTTTATAACTTTAAAAAAATGGATTGCAATAGGTATATATGCAATTATAAATAACAACTGTTTCATACTTTTAAAATTAATAACCGTATAGATAGTTACACATATAAAGCTACCAATAATTAATGTGTAATGGTAAAATTTTGCGTTTTTACTACCCATTTTCACAACAAGTGTATTTTTATTAGCATTTCTATCATTTTCAATATCACGCATATTGTTTAAGTTAAGAACTGCTGTACTTAAAAAACCAACAGAAAAGGCAGGTAAAAAAACAGTTAAATCAAGTTGATTAGAAAATAAAAAATAAGTGCCACAAACACTTAAAATACCAAAAAACAAGAAGACAAAAACATCTCCAAAACCGCTATAGCCGTAAGCATTTTCACCCATTGTATATTTTATTGCAGCAGCAATACTTGCAATACCTAAAATAAAAAAAACAATTGAATAGGTAAAATTATCTTTTCCAAAAGAAACGTATATAAGCATCAAAGCAATAATAAAAGTGATAGTACTCGTAATAATTATAGCATTAAGCATTTGTTTTGGCTTAATAGCTCCAGTTTGCAAAGCTCTTTCTGGACCAATTCTATTTTCATTATCAGTTCCTTTTACGCCATCGCCATAATCATTTGCAAAATTTGAAATTATTTGAAACCCAATAGTTGTAAGTATGGCTAAAATAAATATTAATATATTATTATATCCATTAGCGTAGGCTATAAAACTACCTACTATTATTCCAGAAATAGATAATGGCAATGTTCTCAAACGTGCTGCTTGAATATAGTTTTTTAGCATTTACTATTGCTCTAAAAATTGTGGCTCATCACTTAAAAGTAAAGCTTCTCTAATGTTTATTGGTTGTCCAAACGAAATGGCAGATAAAAAGCAATCTCTAAAACCCAACTTTTGTAAGCTGTCTTTTAATACTTTAGCTTCGGCATAGGTTTTATAATTACCAATATTAAATTTGTTATACCCATTAGATTGAAATTCTGCAAGATTGGACAAACTTTCAGATGTAAATGTAAAATCTTTAAAAGCACCTATTTGTACGCTATATATTACTTTTTCATCTTTTATAGACGGTTTGTTATCTTGCGCAACAGGATATGCTAATTCCAAACTTTTATAATATCCGTCTTTGTAAATTGTTAAAGAATCTTTATCAATAATTAAAGCGTTTTCGTTGTTTGTTTTTGTATTTAAAAAGCCTTTATTAAAATAAAAATACGAAAAAAGCAAACCAGCTAAAAGTAAAATAGTGGTTAAAATAAATATATTTCGTTGTCGTTTAAATTTTGCTACAGTTCCATCGTTACTTTTTGTTTTATTGAGCAGGTTCTGGGTTTGTATTATCTGCTCTTCTAATTTGTTTAATTCTTCTAAACTATTCTCTTCCATTTTAATTTTATTATAATTCGTTAGCATTAGCTATTAATTCGGCAATATCTAATACTTGAATTGTTTTTTCTTTTTCTTTTACTTTAACACCATCGGTCATCATTGTATTGCAATAAGGACAAGCTGTTGCGATAATTTCGGGGTTTACCTCAATAGCATCTTCGGTTCTTAAAACATTTATTTCTTTATTGCCTTTTTCGGCATCTTTAAACATTTGTGCGCCTCCAGCACCACAACAAAGCGCAGTAGATTTGCTTCGTTTCATTTCGGTATATTTAGTACCTAATTTTTTTATAATATCTCTCGGACTTTCAAATTCGCCATTTGCTCTACCTAAATAACATGGGTCGTGAAATGTAACATTTTTATTATTTAACTTTTTGCTACTAAGCGTTAATCGTCCTTCTTTAATAAGTTTACTAATATATTGTGTGTGATGGTACACTTTGTAGTTTCCTCCTAATTCAGGATATTCGTTTTTTAGTGTGTTAAATGAGTGCGGATCTGCAGTTACAATTGTTTTTATTTCATAGCTATTTAAAACTTCAATGTTCATCATGGCTTGCATTTGAAAAAGCATTTCATTTCCAGCACGTTTGGCAACATCGCCAGTAGAAGTTTCTTCGGTACCTAATACGGCAAAATCTACTTTTGCAGCATGCAATATTTTCACAAATGCACGTGTAATTTTTTTTGCTCTATCATCATAACTTCCAGCAGCACCAACCCAAAATAAAATTTCTGGTTGCTTACCTTGTGCCATCATTTCTGCCATTGTTGGAACTATCATATTTCTTTATTTTTTAAATTTTAGAAGTATTTAATGCTTACCATCGTCAAAAACTTGAATGGTAACATCTTTTTCAATTAAATCGGTAAATTTACCTCTATATCTTGTTGCTTTTACTAAATGATTATCTATCCAATGGTAATTGCCACCTCTTGGTTTACCCATTAAAAGACTGTGGTATTTAAAGCCGTTTTTCTTTAACCAAGTTTCGGTATATGCTCTATGTTGTTCGGTACGTGATGTAAAAAAACAAATTAAATGTCCTTCATCATACCACTTATTAAGTGTAATTAATGCATCAGGATATACTTTTGCAGTTAACATTCTTTCTGGTTCTTCGTTTGGAATATCATCACAAATTGTTCCATCAATATCAATAAGGTAGTTTTTAACACCATCTTCTAATTGTGGACTGATTAGATTACCATCTTTATCTTTTAACTCTTCTAATTTTTTTGTCATTATCTTATTGGTTTTTTCAAAAAACAATTTCTATTTTAAACTATTTAATTACTCTTTATCTTTCCTTCTCTCTACTCTATTCTGTTACAACTTACTCTTCATCTTTCCAATTTAACCTGTCCATTTGGTTGTACTGCCATGGCGCACCGTTGTTTTCAATATTGGTCATCATCATGTTTAACTCTTGTGGTGCTGCAGATTGCTCCATTACTAAAAATTGACGCATATCCATAATAATGGATAAAGGGTCAATGTTTATTGGGCATTCTTCTACACAAGCATTACAAGTTGTACATGCCCATAATTCTTCAGGCGTAATATAATCGTTTAATAATTGCTTATTGTCGTCTTTAAATTCTCCATTTTTATCAATGTTTTTTCCAACTTCTTCTAATCTATCACGAGTTTTCATCATGATATTTCTTGGCGATAATTCTTTACCTGTTAAGTTTGCAGGACACACCGAAGTACATCGACCACATTCTGTACAAGTATATGCATTCATTAATTGCACCCAATTTAAATCAGCAACATCACTTGCTCCAAATTTTTCTATTTCAGCATCAGGATTTTCTTCTGGCATTGCATAAGGATCAGCATCTGGATCTAACATCAACTTTACTTCTTCGGTAACTGTACTGTTGTTTTTAAATTTTCCTTTTAATTCTAAATTAGCATAAAATGTATTAGGAAATGCAAGTAAAATATGTAAATGCTTTGAATAATATAAGTAATTCAAAAATATAAAAATCCCTATAATATGAATCCACCAAGCAGTTCGTTCAAAAATAATTAAAGAGCCTTCGGCTATTCCTGCAAATAAAGGTGCAATAAATTGGCTTATCGGAAAAGCACCTGCTTTTATATAATGTGGTGATTCTAAATTTTGCAAATTAATATCAAAAGCGTTCATTAATAAAAACAAACTCATCAATATCATTTCAAAATATAGAATGTAAAGTGCGTCATTTTTTGGAAAACCTTTCATTTCTTTATTCCAAAATCGCGGTATTCTAACAACCATTCTTCTAATCCAAAAAATAGTAACCGATACCAATACTAAAAAGGCTAAAATTTCAAAAGAGCCAATTAAAAAGCTGTAAAAGCCACCTAAAGGTGCAAAAAGTCTATGTGTGCCTAATAAGCCGTCAAGTATTATTTCTATTACTTCAATATTAATAATAATAAAACCAACATAAACAATAATATGTAGTATTCCAGCAACTGGTCGTCTAACCATTTTTGATTGACCAAGAGCTATGTTTATCATATTTCTCCATCGTTCGGATTTGTTATCGGTTCTATCAATACTTTTACCAAGTTTGATGTTTCGGATGATTTTTTTTATGTTTTTAATAAAAAAACCTGCTCCAACAATTAATAGTATAGCAAAAAGAATGTTTGGTATATATTGCATTTTAGTTTTAGTTTAAAGTGTCTTTAATGTACGGTTTTTCTTTTTTTCCAAAAACAGAAATATGAACAAAGCGTTTTGGATGTAATTTAAATTCTCTTAAAAGCTCTTCCAATTCTTTAGACGCATTTTCTAAATTAGTATACAAAGCCTCGTCTTTTAACAATTTACCAATTGTACCTTCGCCTTTATTCATGTCTGCCATTAATGTGTCGAATTTACCGAGTACATTTTGTAATTCAGTCATTGTTTGGTTTAAATTACCCACTAAGTTGGCTTCTTTAAAATCAGCTGCAAGTGTGTCAAAATTAGCAACTGCATTGTCTGCATTTTTTAATAAAGAACTAATTTTTGGTTGGCTATCGGCTAATAATTTTTCTAATGAAACAGAAGCGCCTTTAAAATGTTTTAGCGTAACATCTAAATTTGCAATGGCACTTTTTAAATTTGTTTGTGTTTTTGTGTCTAAAATATTATTAAAATTTATTAATAACTGATCTGCATCTTTTAGCGTAGCGTTTAATTTACTTTCAAGTGGTGAAAGTTTATCAGCTAACGAACTCATCATTCCTGCATCAGACGAACCTATTAAATAATCGCCAGAAACTGCATTTTCGCCTTCGTAACTTGGTATGATTGATAATTCTGCTCCACCCATTAATGAAGGTGTTATTTTTGTAGTACTCTTTTTTGAGAAAGAAAAATCTTTATTCATATTGTATTCAACAATAATATTCCCTCTTTTTTTAGGGTTAAATTTAATGTTAGTAACATTACCAACATGAAAACCATTAATAGTAACGATACTTGCAGGTGTTAAACCTTGAATGTTATTAAATTCTGAATAATAAACCTTACTTGTGGTAAATAAGTTTTGTTTTTTTAGAAAGTTATAGCCCCAAAATGTTACTGCCAATGCAATAATTGCAATGATACCTGATTTTAATTCTTTTGATATTTTCAATGTTTTATTTTTTGTAGTAATTAAACAAATATATACAATTTTAGAGGTAATATTAACTTAAAAGCCAAAAATTTCTTTTAATTTTTGTTCAATAGTATAGGTCGAGTTTTTGTTGAGTATAATTCCTCCATTTTTATCTAATAAAAAGGTGTGCGGAATTGACGATACTCCAAACATTTTTGCCACTCTTTTATTGTCGTCAATAACTTGATGCCAAGGCAAACCATCTAAATTAATTGCGTTTTTCCATTTAGAAATATCTATGTATTTGTCTTCTGACACACCAATAATATCAAAGCCTTTTGAATGGTATTTTTTATATAGTTTTTTAAGGTGCGGATGTTGCGCTCTACAAGGTGAACACCAACTTGCCCAAAAATCAACCAAAATTACATTGCTACTTTTACTAATATCTTTTAACGATATATCATTTCCTTGTAATGATTCAGCATAAAAATTAGGTGCTTTTTTTCTTGTTGGATTTATTGAAATTGTCGCTGCTTTTTCAATTATTTTTACAGGTGTTTCATTCGATATAGTTGGGTCTAAACTTACTTCGGCAATTGACTTTGTGTCTTTAACAATGATTTCATTTTTCAAAATAAAGGCGTTAATCTCTTTACCAATAGTACTGTTTTTAATTTTTGATGCAAGTAAATGATATGATTTTTTGTTTTGACCAATTCTCCATTTGGTTTTTCCAAGCATTTCTTTAAGCACAATTGCCGATAAAAAAGAATTTGTATGTTCTTTAATAAATGTAGATTTAAAAACAAATTTATTTTTAGCCTTAGCTAATTCACTTAAATAATCGTTATAATCATCTTGAACTTTAGCTCCTTTAACACTACTGTTATTTATATCATCGTAATTAATAGTTATAAAAGCATCGTATTTATTAGCAATAAAAGGTATTTTTTTAGTTAAATTATTAAAACCAATAAAATACAGCTTGGGATTGCTAATTTTTTCATTAAAGCTAAACTTCGTATTTTCTACTAAACTACTCGCAATTGTTTTATACGTTTTATTGGTTAATTTTTCTTGCAAAAGAATTACCGAATTATCTGGTAAATTAACAGTTCCGCTAACAAAAACACCATTATGTATTTTTGAAACAAATGCCTTATCTATAATTTTTTCTTTTTTATTATTACACGATAAAAAGATGCTAATTAGTGTAATAAGGATAATTTTTTTTTTCATGTTGGCAAATTTAACATTTTTTTAATTATAATATTTAAGTTAAATCGATTTATCCTTGAATTATTTACTGTAAATTGCGCCAATATTTAAAAAAATAACATAATGAAAATTACAAAATACCTACTTGTATTTATTACTTTAATTATTATATTCTTTTCGTGTAATAAAGACGAGCCTTACACACCTTTTGATCATGCAGGTCAATCAATAAAAGATGAAGAAAAATTGCAAGATTTTTTTGAAACACATTATTATATTCCTCCAGCTACAAACGAACAATTTGGAGAGCTAAAATTAATTGAAAACGGAGAAACGCCATTGACAGATTTGGTTACGATGAAAGAAGTAACCTTGAATGATATTGTTTATAAAGTATATCATTTAAAAAATATGCCCGAAGGAGTTAACGATAGCCCTATTGCTGTTGATTCGGCTTTAGTAAATTATAAAGGTGTTTTGTTATTCGATAATCAAGATGATAAAACTGTTTTTGATAAAAATAAGAATTTTTCATTTTGGGCTAATCTTTATGGTAGTGTAATTCCTGGTTGGACATTTTTACTACCAAATTTTAAATCTGGTGTTAATACTTCTACTCAAAATGGCGAAGATGATATTAGTTTTGAAAACACAGGTAAAGGTGTTATTTTTATGCCTTCTGGCGTTGCTTACAGAAACAATCCTACATCTTCAATACCAGCAAATTCACCTTTAATATTTCATGTTGAAATGGCAATGGTAAATCATAACGATCAAGATAAAGATGGTATATATTCTCTTTACGAAGATTTAGATGGCGATTTAAATGTGACAAATGATGATACAGATGATGATAACATAGCTAATTTTATTGATTTTGATGATGATAATGATGGTTTATCAACAAGGTACGAAAATGCAGATGCAAATG
>JALSLZ010000144.1 GCA_026988075.1 Flavobacteriaceae bacterium | reverse complement strand
TTTTTGCTAAAAAATCTAAGTTAAGTATTAAAAATTTATTTGCAGGTTTGTTTTTGGGAATAGCAAATTATTATGCCATGTTTTTTTTGCTAAAAGCTTTACAGATAAATGGTATGGATAGCTCAACTGTATTCACAATTAATAATGTAGCCATTGTTTTGCTGTCCACTATTTTTGGTTTGGTGTTCTTTAAAGAAAAATTATCTAAAATGAATGTTTTTGGTATTGCTTTAGCCATTATTTCTATAGTAATGATTACGATATCAATATAGTGATAATTTAAGATGTAACTAAATAAAAAAAAGAGTAAATTTGATTATTTCAAATTTACTCTTCTATACTTTTACTACAATTTTTAATAAAAATTATTTTTTACCTACTTCTTCTTTAGGAGTAACAGGTTTGTTTTGTTTTTCTAAATAATCAAAATAATCTCTAATAGGTTTTGATAGCTCTGATTTTTTAATTTTTTCAGAAAAAGTATTAAAAACTATTTTAACTGAATCTTTATAAGTTGGGTTAGTCATTAAACCATTAAAAATCATTGGAGCAACATAAGAATTAGGGTTTTTCTTAACAAAATCCCAGTCATTTGCTGCAATTTTATTTGATATCTTTTTTATTGCTTTGTTAATTCTATTAATTGATGCAGTATCTTTTTCTTGATTTGCTTTTTGATATTCAGGAAAATATTTTTGAGATTCAGCAGTAAGAACTTCACGTTTTTTACGCATTTTTGTCAATTCGTCATTTAATTTTGAACCAGTCATTTTGGCTTTTTGTAAACTGTCTTTATTTGCTGTAATTACAATATGATCATTAACATCAATAAAAGGGAATAGTCCGCCACGTTTAATACTATCGATAAAAATACCAAAAATAATAGGCTCTTTAATAGATCCTTTAAAAGTGAATTTTCCATTTTCAATAGTAGTAGTGTCAACATTTACAACTTGCCTGTCAACTTGTTTTTTTAGGATTACTTGTCTTCCGTTAGGTATGTCATTTATATTGACATCAATTTGAAACCCATCTTTGTTAGCCTTGTTACATGAGCTTAATGAAGCCATAATTAAAATGGCTATTAGTAGTATTTTTTGCATTTTTATATTTTTTAATTTATGCAAATGTACTTGTTTTTATTTTTGAATAAAAAAAATATTATAATTTTATTGCTGTTAGATGAAAAAAGTCAAGGCAAACTCACACTTTATTTTTTAATCTATCAATCAAGGACTTATGTTTTTATACTTTTACATTTTAATTGTTATTATAAAAAACAGTCCCTTTGTTTAAAGCACTTATCAATTTTTAATTTTAAAGTGAAAGTTTGCCTTGTGAAAAAAAGTTGATAAATCTATGTAAAATGTAAAAAGAGTACTTTTTAAATGATATAGTAGTTATTACTATAAATGTTTTCGGCTGATTGTTAGTGTTTTTTATGACTTGTTTTGTGTTTTTGAGATGTGTTATTTGTGTAATTCAAGTTGCAGAAAAAGAGCTATAATCTAAAAAAATGAAGTATATTTACATCCAAATTTAATAAGACAAATAATGAAATTTAATAAGAGTGATATTAATACTGTTTTAGAAACAATAACTGCGCCTGGAGAAGGTAAAAGTTTAATTGAAAGCAATTCTGTAAAAAACATTGTTATATTTGGAGATGAGGTTGTGTTAGATGTTGAAATAGGAAACCCAACACTTCAAGCAAAGAAA
>JALSLZ010000143.1 GCA_026988075.1 Flavobacteriaceae bacterium | reverse complement strand
TATTAAACACTTTTGAGATAAAAAACAACAAACCTGTAAACGGATTCTTTGGTTACACAAATTACGATGCTGTAAAATATTTTGAAACCTTAGATATAAGTATCCAAAAAGAAAAAAAACATCATACGCCAGAAATGCATTATTCGTTTTTTAAATATATTTTACAAATTGATCATTTTAAAAATGAATTAACCGTTATGGAAAATATAATTGATGGAGAAGATTCTAATCTTGATTCCATTTTAAATTTAATAAGTAGCAACAATTACCCAACCTACAATTTTAGTTTAGATGGTGAAGTAAAAACAAATATAACGGATACAAATTTCAAAAATTTAATTGCAAAAGGAAAAGAGCACTGTCAAAAAGGCGATGTATTTCAAATGGTATTATCAAGGCAATTTATACAAAATTTTAAAGGCGATGATTTTAATGTTTATAGAGCATTACGATCTGTAAATCCGTCGCCATATTTATTTTATTTTGACTTTGGTAATTACAAATTATTTGGTTCATCTCCAGAAGCACAATTAAAAATCAATAATAAAAAAGCAATAATAAACCCTATAGCAGGCACTTTTAAACGTACAGGAAATGATATAGAAGATAAAAAATTAGCCGAGCAACTCGCAAAAGACCCAAAAGAGAATGCAGAACACACTATGTTGGTTGATTTGGCAAGGAACGATTTAAGTCGACATGGCAAAAATGTTACTGTAAAAACATACAAAGAAACACAATTTTATAGCCATGTAATTCATCTAGTATCCGAAGTAGAAGCCGATTTAGAAACAACTACTAATTCACTACAAATTTTCGCAGATACTTTTCCTGCTGGTACATTATCTGGCGCTCCAAAATACAAAGCCATGCAATTAATAAACCAATACGAAAATCAACACCGAGGTTTTTATGGTGGCGCAATTGGTGTTTTTGGTTTTGACGGATCAATAAATCACGCCATTACAATTCGTAGCTTTTTAAGTAAAAATAACGCCTTGTTTTTTCAAGCAGGTGCAGGTGTTGTAGTTTCATCTGTTGAAGAAAATGAATTGCAAGAAGTTAACAATAAAATAAATGCACTAAAAATCGCATTAAAATTAGCCGAAAAAATATAACTTATGACAAAAGTATTAATATTAGACAATTACGATTCGTTTACATATAACATTGTACATTATATAAAAGAACATCCTAATTTTAACGTTGATGTATTTAGAAACGATAAAATTACATTAGATGATGTTGAAAAATACGACACCATTGTATTATCGCCAGGACCTGGATTACCAAAAGAAGCTGGTATTTTAAATGCATTGATAAAAAAATACGCAGCTACTAAAAAAATATTAGGTGTTTGTTTAGGTATGCAAGCTATAGGCGAAGTCTTTGGCGCTAACTTAATCAATTTAAAAACCGTATTTCATGGCGTAGCAACACCAATACAAATTACAAAAACAGATGATTTATTATATAAAGGCTTACCTGATACATTTAATATTGGCAGGTATCATAGTTGGGTTGTTTCAAATGAAAATTTTCCTGATGATTTAGAAATTACTGCTATTGCAGCAGACGAGCAAATAATGTCTATAAAACATAAACAATACCAATTATATGGCGTTCAATTTCATCCAGAATCAATATTAACTGAATACGGAAAGGAAATTATCACTAATTTTTTAGCAATATAAAACTATGAAACTAATATTAAATAGATTAT
>JALSLZ010000142.1 GCA_026988075.1 Flavobacteriaceae bacterium | reverse complement strand
ACAATTTTATAAAATTACTGTCAATAAATAAAACAATAATTGTTTTAAAATATCCTTATTTACGTGAATCGTATCATAAAAATGGTAAAACCGTAGCGTCAATAATTAAAGAAACATTGCCAAATACAGCTATTTTGGCTGTAACATCTATATTAATTGCCATAATTATTGGTGTTGTTTTAGGAATATTATCGGCGTTGTATAAAGATTCCTTTTTTGACAGAATAATAGCAATCGTTAGTATATTTGGTATGAGTGTTCCGTCGTTTTTTTCGGCAATATTATTTGCTTGGTTTTTTGGATTTATTCTACATAGATACACCAATTTAAATATGACAGGAAGTCTTTACGAAGTGGATGATTTTGGCGAAGGAAGATACATACAACTAAAAAATTTAATATTGCCAGCCATTGTTTTAGGTATACGACCATTAGCTGTTATTATACCATTAATGAAAAATTCATTATTAGAAGTTTTAGATCAAGATTACATTAGAACTGCAAAAGCTAAAGGATTATCAACTTTTCAAATTATAAAAAAACACGCTTTGAAAAACGCATTAAATCCTGTAGTAACAGCAATATCAGGTTGGTTTGCATCATTGTTGGCAGGAGCAGTTTTTGTGGAATATATTTTTGGTTGGAATGGCTTAGGCAAAGAAATTATAAATGCCTTAAACCAAAAAGATTATCCCGTAATTATAGGTTCGTCTATTGTAATTGCAACTATGTTTATTATTATCAATATATTTGTAGATATTATTTATGGATGGTTAGATCCAAGAATACGAACTAATTAAAAACACATTATATTATGAAAAGAATAATCACATTTTTATTTTTTGCAATAACATTAACAAATTGCGCACAAGAAAAAACGCAATTTGACAAAGTTGCTTTAGACGAAGTCTTTAAAAATGTAAAGGGACAAGAAATACAGTTTAAAGATATTTTAAAAAAGCACCAAGGAAAAACGATATTTATTGATATTTGGGCTTCATGGTGTAGCGATTGTGTAGGTGGAATTCCGAAATTAAAAAAATTACAAAAAAGCAAAACAGATGTAGTTTATGTATTATTATCGTTAGATAAAGATACTAAATCATGGAAAGACGGCATTAAAAAACACCAATTAAAAGCAGATCATTATCTATTTACAAATAAATGGAAGCAAAGTCCGTTTTGTAAATCTATCAAATTAGATTGGATACCGAGATATATGATTGTTGGTAAAGACGGTTCTGTAAAAATGTATAAAGCAATTGATTTTAAAGATAATAAAATTTTAAAAACAATAAAAGCTGATGATGATGGTGTTGAAGTAGATGGTTTTTAATAAATTAATAAAATTCCTTCTCTTTGAGAAGGTTATGATAAAATGAGAAAAAAAATAGTAGCAGGAAACTGGAAAATGAATTTGAATAGATCAGAATCCATTCAATTAGTAAATGAAATTTCGCAGAAAATTAAAAATATCGATTTAGGCATTAACCGAGTTATTATAGCTCCTGTTAGTGTTAATTTAGCTTCGGTTGCTGATGCAAAAAAGGATTTTAAAATAGAATGCGCATCACAAAACATGCACTTTGTGGATAGTGGAGCATATACAGGCGAAGTTTCGGCAGATATGTTAAAAGATATTAATGTAAATATTACTTTAATTGGTCATTCAGAAAGACGTGCTTATTTTAATGAAAACGACACTTTATTAAAGAAGAAAGTAGATCAAGC
>JALSLZ010000141.1 GCA_026988075.1 Flavobacteriaceae bacterium | reverse complement strand
ACTTCGTTTAACAAGCCACCAGGATTACCTCTAACATCGATAATTAACTTTTTCATTCCATCTGCTTTTAGCTCATCATAAACCTCTTTTACACGTTGCGATGCTTTTTTATTGAATTTAATAAAGGACATATAACCAACTTCATCATCTATCATTTCATGAAAAGGTACTGGGTCAATTTCGATATTATTTCGTGTGATTTCTATGTCTAATGTTTCGGTATTTCGTTTAATTTTTACGTTTACTTTTGTGTCTGGCAATCCTTTTAAAAGGGAATTTATTGCTTTTCCTTCAAAATCTTTTACCCAAACATCATCAATTTTTATAATTTGATCACCTGCTTTTAAGCCTGCTATTTGAGCAGGAGAGTTTTCGTAAACTTCTTTAATGAATAATTCTTTTTTATAAAAGCTTGATTTTGAACCAATACCGCCATAAGAACCTCTACGGTTTATCATAGCATCTTCAACGCCTTGCTCATCAAAATATCTGGTATACGGATCTAAGTTTTTTAACGATTCGTTAATTGCTTCTGAGGTTAATTGCGAAGGATTAATTTCGTCAATATAATGCATATTTAACTCTTTAAAAACTGCTGTGTAAATTTCGATTTGCTTTGCAATTTCAAAAAAATCGGATTTAAAAGATGCCGTTATTGTAAAAATGGCAACTAATATGGTTATTATGCTATAACGTTTCAATTTATTCATCGTATTATTTTTTTCTTCTTTTTAATATTTTTTTTCTAATAAAATAAAAGGCAATCCCAATAATTATAACAAAAGGCCAAATAAATAATATGCCCAAAATAAAATCGCCAAAAGTTCTAAAACCGCTTTGAAAAGCATTTAAAACTTTGCTAAAATACGTTTTAGATTTTGATTTTACAACTTTGATTGGTTGATAAAAAGTTAAATTTATTGTGCTAAAAGAGACTTGACTTTTTAAATAGTTTAATCTACCTTGTTTTGCTTCTATTTCTTCTCTAATTGTTGCTAATTCTCGTTCAATTTGAAGCATTTCTTTTACATTTTTTGCTTTTTTTAATAATTGAATGTATCTGTTTTCTAAAGCTTTTTTTGATTTTAATCGTGATTCTAAATCAATAAATTCTTCTGTAACATCTTTTAAAGAAATACTTTTACTATCAAAAACTGCTACATTGTTAGAAATACTATCTATAACTTGTTGAAAATTAACAGTTGGTATTCTTACAATAATACTTCTTGATATTTGATTGTATTGTTTATTTGTATTATCACTTTGAATATATCCTTTTAATAAAGTTACTTGCTTTTTTATTTGTTGGTATGATTTTTTAATCGATGCTGTTTCAAAACTTAAGTAGCTGGTTTTTATTAGCATTTTTTTTTGAGCTACTTTATCATTTTCTACATCTTCATAACTAATTTCTGATAAAGGCATTTCATCTATATTAATTGAAGCCATTTCTTTAGACATAGAATCTGAGCCATAACTGTTTTTTTCGTTATTACAACTCAATATTAATAAAAAAACAACTGGTACTATTTTTAAATATTTCATAATTTATTTATTTTTAATTTATGACTCAATAATTATTCCATAAAAAAAGACTGCCTTAGAAAAGCAGCCTTTTGAAATTTTATTTTTTCTAAGTTAAACTTAGTCAATTGCAGGAATACGCAATGTTTGCCCTACATAAATTTTATCTGGATGAGATAACATTGGTTTGTTTGCTTCAAAAATAACTGGATATTTCATTGCGTTTCCATAATATTTTTTAGCAATTTTACCTAAAGTATCACCACTTA
>JALSLZ010000140.1 GCA_026988075.1 Flavobacteriaceae bacterium | reverse complement strand
ATAAATAATGTCAATTATAGTTGATAATAATGCTTAAATAATATTGTTTGTGATAAAAAAAATAAACAAAAAATTTCTACCCTAAATTTTTACCTATATTGATAGTCTATGAATAATGCGGGTTAATTTAATATTAAATCTTCGTTTTTATTATCCAAATCTTACTATTTATAAGGCTTCTGTGATGTAAGTTTAGGTCGAACTCAGGTTATAAATTAAAAAAATTGTCTTTAGAAAAAATAAGTAAATTGTTACTTAAATAAAAAACTCTTAAAGTATTTTGTTAATCACATCAATATTAGCGTATTGTCGGATATTAGACAAGTGTAATGCTTTTAGGATACGAGATTTTGAATTTAATTTTCCAAGTAGTTCAAGTAACTTTACGATTTTAAAAATCGTATCAAAAAATGTTGAAAATAGCTGACTTTCTAAAATTAAATTTTAGAATGAACGGTTATTAGTTGTTAACTTTTAAAGTTAAAGAGTTCGTGTTTTTTTTCGTGTTTAGTTAATACTAAAAAGAAGTGGCTAAACTTAAATTGAAGCCAGTTGCGGCTTGAACTTGTCTGCAAACGCCACCAACACAAAGTAAACCTTCGCGTTGTTTGCCATAGCTAAGTGCAATCCTTGTTTTGTTTTTTGTGTAACTTGACCCAAAATTATAATAATGGTTACCGGTTTTTCCATAATTATACATGTCTGCAGCAAAAAAAGATAATTTGGTTGATGCATTGTATTCTAAGGTACCAGCCATCCAATTTTTTTTGTCGTCGGTTGTCGATAAATGTTGTACTTCTGCCCTTAAAGCTTTTCCTTTTTTGAACTTTAAAGTAGATTCGGCAACAATAATATTGGCAGAAATTTCACCTTTACCTTTACCTTCTAATAAGTCTTTGTTGTAATAAAGATTAATGTATGAAAATATTGAGCTTAATTTTTTAGACCATTTTTTTCGAATTTCAATGTTTACATCTCTATATAGTAAGTTTCTATAATTTAACAAATCGGTATCGTATTGAATATCATAAATTCCTTCGCCAGATTTCGTTATTGTTGTAAAAAGGTCTGACCATTGTGAATAGTTGATTGCTATTTTTGTACCGTATTTTCCACCTAATAAGGATTTCTTTTTTATTTTATAATATAAATCAAATTGCCCTCCAATTTCTCCATCGTCTACGTGTCCTTTTGCTTTGCCATCTTCAATAGAAACGTAATCTGGCGAAATTCTTGATCCAGGTTGCGCTTGGTATACATAGATGTTGGTTAAAGAGTAATCGTGTTGTTTTGTTAGGCCAGGAATGTAATTCATTACTTGCTCGTTAAATGGGTTGTTAGCAGCTGTTCTTTCACTGTAAAAGCTCATATTTTCTAATCTCCTTAATGTTGTAGAAACTCCTAAGCCTTTTTGTGAATATCCTAAAGTAAGAAGCATTGCATTGCCATTAAATTTTGCACCTTCATGTACTTCATTACTGCTTGCTTTGATTCTTACATCATCACTTTTGTAAACGTATTCTGTATTGGCATAAAAATTACCAGCGGTATAATCTAATCTTGTTGAGGTTGTGTAAACATAATTAGGAAAGTCTTTAGCTATAAAACCTGGTCTACCAACATATTGTTCATCTTTACCAACAAAACTTAAACCTAAGTTAAAGTTGTTTTTTTTATTTTTGAGTATTTCTCCAATGTTAATTTCTGAATTAAAACCATAAATGTTGCTTTCTGATATTTTAAAACCATAGCGCTGTCTTGCAATCAAAGCGGTAAATTCAACATCATTAGTTATTGTG
>JALSLZ010000139.1 GCA_026988075.1 Flavobacteriaceae bacterium | reverse complement strand
CCCATTGAGTTCTGTATAATAAACCTAAACTTAAGGTCTCTTTTGATCCGGCGTATGCAGGATTTACAACATTCATGTTATACATGTAATGTGTGTATTGCGGGTCTTGTTGACCGTAACTTGATGTTATGGTTAACATAAAAGCGATTGCTACTAAAAATATTGTTTTTTTCATAAAATACATGTATTCTTTACTTTAATAATTAAGGGGTTATTATATACATTAATACGCAAATTTAATATTTTTATTTATATTAACTTGTTTACCAAACATTTTTATTGCCACAAGTTTACAAAAAAACGAGTAGATTACAAAATTTAATAAATAATTCACTGTAAAAAAAACAAGTTTGCTTTTATATTATGAATATTACAGTATATTTGTCCTTATTTAGAATTAATCTATTTTAGCATTATGATACAAGTTAGCGAAACAGCAAAAATTCAAGTTATAAGTATGATGAAAACCGATGGGTACAATCCAATTACTGATTATGTACGTGTTGGCGTAAAAAGTGGCGGTTGTTCTGGTTTATCGTATGAATTAAAATTTGACAAAGAAAAGAATGAAAACGATTCTGTATTTGAAGACAATGATATTAAAATTATTGTAGAAAAAAAGAGCTTTTTATACCTTGTAGGTACTACTTTAGAATACTCTGGCGGACTAAACGGTAAAGGTTTTGTTTTTAACAACCCTAACGCAAACAGAACTTGTGGTTGTGGAGAAAGTTTTTCTTTATAATCTAATCACATTACTTTTTTACAAAAAAAATGAATAAATATACAGAAGAAGACTTAAAAAAAGAGTTACAAAATCAAGAATATGAATTTGGTTTTTATTCGGACTTAAATTCTGAAACTTTTCCTATTGGATTAAATGAAGATGTTATACGTGCTATTTCTAAGAAAAAAGAAGAACCACAATGGATGACCGATTGGCGTTTAGATGCATTTAAAATTTGGAAAGAAATGGACGAACCCGATTGGGCAAATGTGAATTATGAAAAACCTGATTTTCAATCTATTGCTTACTATTCTGCTCCTAAAAAGAAAGAAAAATTAGATAGTTTAGACCAAGTAGATGCTGAATTACTTAAAATGTACGCTAAATTAGGTATTTCTATTAACGAGCAAAAAAGAATGAATAATGTTGCTATGGATATTGTAGTTGATTCTGTTTCTGTGGCTACGACATTTAAAAAGACGCTAGGCGAAAAAGGTATTTTATTTATGCCTATTTCTGAAGCCATTCAAAAACATCCTGAATTAGTAAAAAAATATATGGGAACTATTGTTCCTAAAAAAGATAATTTTTATGCCGCATTAAATTCCGCTGTATTTACAGATGGTTCATTTTGCTACATTCCGAAAGGCGTTCGTTGCCCGATGGAATTATCTACTTATTTTAGAATAAATGAAGGAGGAACAGGTCAATTTGAACGAACTTTACTTATAGCTGATGAAGGTTCTTATGTAAGTTACCTTGAAGGATGTACTGCACCAAGCAGAGATGAAAATCAATTACATGCTGCTGTTGTTGAGCTTATCGCATTAGATGATGCCGAAATTAAATACTCAACTGTTCAAAATTGGTATCCCGGAAACAGTGAAGGTCTTGGAGGTGTTTATAATTTTGTAACCAAACGTGCTTTATGTGAAAAGAACGCTAAAGTATCATGGACTCAAGTTGAAACTGGATCTGCAGTTACTTGGAAATACCCAAGTTGCATTTTAAAAGGCGATAATTCGGTTGGAGAATTCTACTCTATTGCCGTAACCAATAATCACCAACAAGCCGATACCGGAACCAAAATGATTCATTTAGGTAAAAACACAAAAAGCACTATTATATCTAAAGGTGTTTCTGCCGGAAAGTCTCAAAACTCGTATAGAGGTTTAGTTCATATCGGATCTCGAGCAGACAATGCACGAAATTTTACACAATGCGACTCGCTCTTAATGGGAAACAATTGCGGTGCACACACCTTTCCTTATATAGAATGTAAAAATAATTCGGCACAACTTGAACATGAAGCTACAACAAGTAAAATTGGCGAAGATCAATTATTCTATTGCAATCAAAGAGGTATTGATACCGAAAAAGCAATTGCTTTGATAGTTAATGGTTTTAGTAAAGAAGTGTTAAATAAATTACCAATGGAATTTGCTGTTGAAGCAAGAAAACTTTTAGAAATTTCATTAGAAGGAAGTGTAGGATAAAACACTAATTTTATAATTACAAATAATAAAACATTTACAATTAATAATTTACAATTTAAAAAATGTTAAAAATAACAAACTTACATGCTGGAGTTGAAGGAACTGAAATCCTTAAAGGCATCAATTTAGAAATAAAAGCAGGCGAAGTACACGCAATTATGGGTCCGAATGGTTCTGGTAAAAGTACTTTGTCATCAGTTATTGCTGGTAACGAAACGTATGAAGTATCTCAAGGCGAAATACTACTAAATAACGAAAGTATTTTAGATGACGCACCAGATGTGAGGTCGCATAAAGGTGTTTTTATGTCTTTTCAATACCCTGTAGAAATTCCAGGTGTAACTACAACTAACTTTATTAAAACTGCAATAAACGCAAAACGTAGCTATTTAGGTTTAGATGATTTACCTGCAAAAGACATGTTAAAACTAATTAAAGAAAAAGCAGCGCTTTTAGAAATGGATAGAAAATTCCTTTCTCGTTCTTTAAATCAAGGGTTTTCTGGTGGAGAAAAAAAACGTAATGAAATTTTTCAAATGGCAATGTTAGCGCCTAAATTAGCTATATTAGACGAAACCGATTCAGGTTTAGATATCGACGCATTAAAAATTGTTGCTAATGGTGTTAATAAACTAAAAAACGAAAACAACGCCGTTTTAGTAATTACACACTATCAACGTTTATTAGATTATATAGTACCTGATTTTGTTCATGTTTTACATAATGGTAAAATAGTAAAATCTGGAGGTAAAGAATTGGCATTTGAATTGGAAGAAAAAGGATACGACTGGCTTAAGTAATAATTTTATAATTAGCTATTTTACAAATCATTACAAAAATAAAAGTTGAAGAATACACAAATGGATTTACAAGAAAAAATACTTACTTCATTTTTACAATTAGAAAATAAAGGAATCATAGATTTAGATTCTAATATTCATAAAATACGTGAAAAAGCAATAAATGCTTTCAAAAAAACAGGATTTCCAACGAAAAAAGAAGAGGAATGGAAATACACTTCTTTAAAAAAATTGTTGAAATATGATTATTCGTTATTTCCAACCAACGAAAATACTATTGAATTAAAAAATGTAAAACAGCATTTAATTCACGAAATAGACTCTTATAAAATTGTTTTTATTGATGGCGTTTACAGTTCTTATTTATCAGACACCACACATGAAGGAATGGATATTTGCTTGATGTCTTCAGCGCTTAAAAAACCAAAATATAAAATGATAATTGATCATTATTTTGATACAATTACCAATAAAAAAGATAGCATTACGTCTTTAAACACGGCTTTTGCTATACAAGGTGCTTTTATTCATATAAAAAAAAATACAATTGTAGAAAAACCAATACAACTTATTCACTTTGCTACAAATACAGAAAAAGCACTATTATTACAACCTCGTAATTTAATTATTGTTGATGAAAATTCACATGTAAGAATTGTAGAAAAGCACCAAGGCTTAAACAACGATAATATTACTTTAACCAATTCGGTTACAGAAATTTTTGCAAACAAACGTGCAATAATTGATTATTATAAAATTCAAGACGATATAGAAAACAATTCTTTATTAGACCAAACCTATATTCAGCAAAAAGACAATAGTATTGTAACTATAAATACTTTTTCATTTGGAGGAAATACAACTCGTAATACTTTAGAATTTCATCAAAATGGTGAACATATTGACTCTAACCTTAACGGAATTACAATTCTTAATAAAAAACAACACGTTGATAATCACACTTTAGTAATGCACAATCAACCAAATTGTGAAAGTCACGAATTATACAAAGGTATCTATGCAGATAGTGCTACTGGTGTTTTTAACGGAAAGGTTATCGTTAATAAAATAGCGCAAAAAACCAATGCTTTTCAACAAAACAATAACATTTTATTAGGTGATAAAGCAACCATAAACAGCAAACCTCAGCTTGAAATTTTTGCTGATGATGTTAAATGTTCTCACGGTTGTACTATCGGACAACTTGATGAAATGGCATTGTTTTACATGCAGCAACGTGGTATTTCTAAAAAAGAAGCGCAAGGTTTACTACTTTATGCTTTTGGAAATGATGTGGTTGAAAAAATTGCAATTCCCGAACTAAAGTATAGAATAACTAAACTTATTGCTCAAAAACTGAATGTGAAATTGGGTTTTTAAGACATCCTTTTTATAAACTTGAATATTCTATGATTAAAAAAAGTACTTTTTAGCAACCCAAAAAGGACCAAATGGCAACGATGCAGCAATAATAATGATTACCAAATCTTTGAAACTCCAATGCATTTGTTTTTTTATTATTATTGCCAAAATAACATAACCTAAAAATAGTAATCCGTGAGGTTGCCCTAATGTTTTTATTACGATATCATTATCAGCCATATATTTTAATGGAAGACCAATAAAAAGCATTATTAAATACGACCAACCTTCTAACAAAGCTACTATTTTAAATGTTTTTAACATTTGATTTTTTTTCAAAAATAGGCTTAATAAACTATAATCAAGCTACTAATGTTACCTAATTTAAAAAACTATTCTACAACTATTTTTTTCTAAAAACAACAACAATTCACTATAAACTGACAAAAATAACATCGATTCATATTAAAATTTAAAGTGCAAAATGAGCTTCTAATTCTTTTAACGTTTCTGGCGATGTTTTAATATCTTTAATCACATTACCTTTTTCAAGTACGACAATACGTTCACAAACTTCGGTTACGTGTAACAAATC
>JALSLZ010000138.1 GCA_026988075.1 Flavobacteriaceae bacterium | reverse complement strand
AAATTTAAAGTGCAAAATGAGCTTCTAATTCTTTTAACGTTTCTGGCGATGTTTTAATATCTTTAATCACATTACCTTTTTCAAGTACGACAATACGTTCACAAACTTCGGTTACGTGTAACAAATCATGACTTGAAATTAAAACAGTTACATTTTTATTATCAGTCAACTCTTTCAACATTTTTTTTAATCTAAATTGCGTTGTTGGATCTAAATTAGCAAAAGGCTCATCAAGTATTACAACTTCTGGCTCTCCTATTAAAGCAGCAACAATACCTGCTTTTTTTTGGTTTCCTTTAGATAAATCGCGTAAGTATTTCTTTTTATTTAGTATTTCACCATTAAATATTTCTTCAAATTGCGCTACAAATGTATCGACATCTGCTTTACTTTTACCACGTAATTCGCCTATAAAATAAAAATACTCTTCTGCTGTTAAGTAACCTATTAAAAAAGACTCATCAATAAATGCAGCTGTAAAAGGTTTCCAATCTTCACTAGTATTTACTTGAACACCATTATTTACTATATTACCAGTACTTGGTCTAATTAAATCTAACAACAAATTAAAATAGGTTGTTTTTCCAGCACCATTATTACCAACCAAACCGAAAGACTGTCCTTTAGGTATTTCTAATGTTTCTATATTTAAAACGGTTACTTTGCCGTATTTTTTTGAAAGGTTTGTTGTTTTTATCATAGGTAGTGATTTTGTATTGTAAATATTGTGTTGTTTATTCGGTTTTATTTTTCGTTATAAGCTTCAATAGTTCGGTATTTGTTTTTTTGGTAAATATTTTCAATTTTAGTTAAAAAGAAATTTTTTAACAATATACCTATAACACTTAATCCAATTATAGTTAAAATACCTGCATTAAATCCCCAAAAATAATTAGGCACAGCAAATAAAATAATTGGCAAAAACATTTTAGGCAATGCAATTAATATTTGACTCATTTTAAAACCTTGTGTATTACCAAAAGCTTTCGCTTTTTCGTTTAATTTAATTGGCATTCTTAATAATGATCCTCCAAATAAAACCAGATAAGAATTGATACCTAAATTAAAAAATGCTCCTGCAACTAATAAAGCATAAATTTCCCATCCAAAATAAATGTAAGGTGTTGCTAATACAAATGATATTATTACTGCAAAACCCATTAAATACCATTTAGAATCTAAATAGGTTTTATATCGAATATTCTGGCTCATTAGTAGTTGGTAATATTCACTATCCCAAGAAGGCACAAATTGCCCAAAAGTCATAGCGAAACCACCTGTTACAAACATCATTGCAAAAGCCATCATGGTATGACCACTCATACCGCTTTTTTTCATCATTAAAAAATACAGTGCATAAAACAAGAAAACTGCCGCACTAAAAACAGTCTTTTTAGGTCTAACATTACGCCAAATTAATTTTAAATCGTTTTTTAAAAATGGAGCAACTTCTCCAAAACGGTTTAACCAAGATAAGTCTGTTGTTTTCACTTCTTTTTTCTTTTCTTCTAAATCGTCTAAATTTAGATTTTTTGCTAAGTGCTTATAACTTAAAAAATAACTGGTAACCAAAGTTGCTATTGGTATTATTATAGCGTAAAAATGAGTTGATAAAAAATTAAACGCATTTCCTGCAACAGTAGATATTTTAAAAATATCGTAATATTCTAAACCTATTAAAATTACAATAATAGATAAAATGGAATAAAAATATTTATCGTTTTTATTGACTAAAAAAGTAGTGAAATTTAGCGTATATGATATTGCCAACATACCGAAAAACCACGCTAATACATTAATAATGGAATAGCCTTTAACCATTAATATAATAGAGAATGGCAAAAGAATAAAAAACAATAAGAAATTAAAAATACTGATTATCGATTTTCCTAAACCGTAATGGATAATACTTTTTTTTGTAAAAGGCAATATTAATAAAGGCTTTATGGTAAGAACTGGCATTTTTTGAATTAAATATCGAAATACTAATTCACCTAAAAACCAAAAAATAATAAAATTATTTACTATAACCCAAGGATCACTATCTGGAAAACTTTCTTTTAAGCCAAAAAACATTCCAAAACCCATTGCAACAGCTATAGACATAAAATATAAAACACCAATACCCATAAATATTTTTACAATAAGGCTTTTAGAAAAATTAGCAGAGCGCTTAAATTGTTTCCATTCTAATGAAATAAATTTTTTAAACATAGTTAGTTTGGTTTTGGTTATTGCTAAATTGGTGTTACTATTTTATGAGTACTAAATTTGACTTATTTGTTACATTTTTTTAACTAATTTGATATTCTGGATGTTCTTTTGCAATGATTGCTCGTATTTTTGGTGGCAAAATAGATACCGATATATAAAATAATAAGCCGCAAATCACAAAAGTAAAACTGAAAAACAATTCCATATTTAAAGTCCAATTTTCATTGTCTGCATAATGAATAAGTATTTGAAATGGAATTTGAAATACACTTGCAAATTTTCCTAAATTGGTAATGTACTCTTCAAACATATATTTCTTTTTAGTTTCTTTAAATTTTTCTTTTTGCTTTTTACGAGTAATAAACAAAGCAATTATCGGAAAACCTATCAAACCAACAAGCATCGTAAAAATAACAAAACTATTATAATTAACCAATCTAATAAAAAACAAGATTGCGAAAAATAAGGAAATAGTAAAAATTATTTTTGGTATGGTAAAAAATTGCTTAAACTCTTTCCAAATTAGTTTTGAATATTTTTTACCCAATGCTTTTTGGCGTTTTTCTACAACATCCATAAAACCAAAAACACCAAACTTTTTAAATGATTTTATTTTTGCTTGTTCAAAAGACAAGTTTGGTTTAGTTTTCCATATTTGCTCTATATCATTGGCTAAATGATCAACTAATTCACTTTGTAAATCGTACCATGCTACATAATGTTGTCTGGTAAATTTATAAAGGTTTTCTATTTGCTCTTTTGTTAATTGCATCAGCTTAATAGGTATTTATATCTGTTTTTAAATTGATTTTTATGTTTAACAAAGTTGATTACTACTAATACATTTAAAAATATTAAAACAAAGTGAAAATTTGCTACAAAAATATTATGGTTTTCAGGCTTATATATGGTAAATATATTTGGAATGTATGTAGCTAAGTAAGTTAAAAAAAACACTATACTATAATAAGAATGTACAACTCGTACTTTACCAATATTCTTAATTTGTTGCCAGAGAAACAACGTACTAAAACCACAAACTACTACCGATATTATTGCTGTGATAATGACTGTATATTTAATGTTATAGTTGATTAATTGCTGAAAAAATGTAAAACTAAAAAGAATGACAACTAATACTTTAAAATTGAGTATTGATTTTGAAACTTGCTTAGTTATCTTCCATAAATTAAAGAGGAATTGCTTTTTTGATTGTTGTACATAATTTTTTTCTAAGTCATTTTTTTTACGCATCATATAACCTAAAAATTGCCCATGCATTTTATTTTTTCTAAAAAACTCATCGTGATTGACAATATTTTGCTCAATATCTGTAGCAATATGATCTACCATTTCATAACGAATGTCTATATATTCAAAACCAAGTCGCTCTAAAAAACCGTCTATTCTTTGTATTTGATCTTTGCTTAACTCCATATTACTCCAAACTAAATTTAGGGTTTACCATAATTTGCATATTTTTAATAAACTCTTGTAATTCTACTAATCGGTTAACGTTTTCTGTTTCACCTTGTTCGGTAAGTTTATAGTATTTGCGCATACGATTGCCAAAATTAATAATTTCAACATCTAAAAAACCTTCAGCTTCTAATTTATGCAACGCAGGATATAATGCACCTTCGGTTATTTTTAACTCGCCATTAGTTATTTGTTTTACTTTTTGGGTAATTTCATAACCATACATTTTATCATTTTGTTCTAAAAGATTCAGAATAATAGTTTGTAAACTACCTTTATATAATTTTGAATTTGCCATACCGCAAATATATACATAATTTTCTTATGCATAATATTTTTATGTATTATTTTAAATACACTTTAATCAATTAATTTAAAGAGCATTTCTAAAGCTTTAACCGAAGCTTTTTCAATAACACGTTCTCTTGGCTGTCCAAAATTAAACTCTTTTACAATTGTTTTTGCAGGCGTAGCAATAGCAATAAAAACAACTCCAACAGTTTTGTCGGTTTTATCGGTAGTTGGACCTGCGTTACCTGTTGTAGCAATTGCATAATCTGTATTGAAGCTGTTTTTTATATTTTCTGCCATTTCTTTAGCTACTTGAGCGCTAACAACCGAATATTTTTCGATTGTTGTAGGCGAAACTTTTAAAAACTCTGTTTTTATTTTAACATTATAACTCACAATAGCACCAATAAAATAAGCCGAAGAACCAGGAACTGAAGTAACTGTTTTAGCAATATTTCCACCAGTACAACTTTCGGCAGTAGCCAAGGTTAGTTTTTTTCGAGTCAATTTTTTTCCCAATTCGACCTCTAAAGATTCGCTATTTTCCGTACCGATTAACAAATCGCTAACCAATTCCGTTAAAGCTAAAATTTGTGAATTAAATTCCTTTTCTAAAGAAATTATATCATTTCCATAAGCAGATAAACGCAAACGTGTTTTGCCATAAGCTGGTAAATAGGCAAGCTTAATATGTGTTGGTAATTTTTGTTCAAAATTTTCTAAACGTTTCGCAATATTGCTTTCGCCCAAACCATAAGTAACTAATGTTTGATGTTTAATAAATGGTAGATTGTAGTTTTTTTGTAATTTAGGAATCACTTTATCTTTCATTAATCCTTTCATTTCATTTGGAACTCCAGGCAATGAAATCACCGCTTTTTCTGCTTCAAAAAACCACATTCCAGAAGCTGTACCTAAATTATTTTTAAGAATAATTGCGTTACTTGGCAACAAAGCTTGCTCTAAATCTAAATTTGTATATTGATAATTAATCTGTGCAAACAATTGTTTAATATGAGTTTCAATTTCTTGATTTTTAACTAATCTATCATTAAACAATTCAGTTAAAGTATGTTTGGTTATATCGTCTTTTGTTGGTCCTAAACCACCAGTTACAATAACTAAATCTACATTTTTTTTAGCGTTTTCTACCACATCAATAATGTGCTTTTTATCATCTTGAATGGACGTAATTTGATAAACAGAAATACCTATTTTATTCAACTCTTTGGCAATCCATTTAGAATTACTATCTAATATTTGACCAATTAATATTTCATCGCCAATTGTAATTATTTCTGCTAACATTATTTGTAAATTTATTTAACAATCAAAATTAAACATTTAAAATTCAATCTTCAACATTCTTATTTATTCTTTTGTTAAAAACTTCTCAATAAAAAACGAAAGAGCAAAGAGCAAAAACTAAAGACTACACTATATTTGCCAAACAATAAATTCAAATTCAAACAGCATGAAATTTTTTATAGACACCGCTAATTTAGAACAAATTAAAGAAGCGCAAGCATTAGGTATTTTAGATGGCGTAACTACAAACCCATCATTAATGGCTAAAGAAGGTATTACCGGAGAAGCTAATATTATTAATCATTACAAAGCAATTTGCAAACTGGTTGATGGCGATGTTTCGGCAGAAGTTATTGCAACTGACTTTGATGGCATGGTAAAACAAGGTGAAGAATTGGCAGCTTTAAACCCTCAAATTGTGGTAAAATTACCATTAATAAAAGACGGTATTAAAGCATGTAAATATTTTTCTGACAAAGGTATTAAAACAAACATGACCTTAGTGTTTTCTGTTGGACAAGCTTTATTAGCTGCAAAAGCAGGAGCTACTTATGTTTCGCCATTTATTGGTAGATTAGACGATATTTCAACAGATGGTTTGAATCTTATTGCTGAAATAAGACAGGTTTACAACAATTACGGATATCAAACAGAAATTTTAGCAGCTTCTGTACGTCATACTATGCATATTATTGATTGTGCTAAGCTTGGAGCTGATGTAATGACTGGACCTTTAAAAGCAATTGAAGGCTTGTTAAATCACCCATTAACTGATATTGGTTTAGCGAAATTTTTAGCAGATTTTAAAAAAGGAAACTAAATTACTTTACGAATTTTAAATTCGTTTAAAAAATAACCCAAAGCACAAAAAATCAATCTCAATATGAGGTTGATTTTTTTATTCTGATATTTCTTATGTAACTTTGCATTCACAATGAAAAATTCTAAAGACATTTACATTTTGGCCATTGAATCGTCTTGCGATGATACAAGTGCTGCCGTTTTAAAAAACAACCAAGTACTCTCTAATGTTATTGCAAATCAAGATATTCATCAAAAATACGGTGGTGTTGTGCCAGAATTAGCTTCAAGAGCACATCAACAAAATATTGTACCTGTTGTGCAACAAGCATTAAAACAAGCTAATGTTAGCAAAAATGACTTAACAGCAGTCGCCTTTACAAAAGGACCAGGTTTAATGGGTTCGTTATTAGTAGGCACCTCATTTGCTACTGCTTTTGCTAACGCATTAAATATTCCGTTAATTGATGTTAACCATATGCAAGCTCATATTTTAGCACATTTTATTCAAGACCATAAACAAAAAACACCTAACCAACCTACATTTCCTTTTATCTGCTTAACCATTTCTGGAGGTCACACACAAATTGTTAAAGTAAGCAGCTATTTTAATTTTGAAATATTGGGCGAAACTTTAGATGATGCTGTTGGAGAAGCCTTTGACAAATCTGCCAAAGTAATGGGTTTAACATATCCTGGCGGACCTTTAATAGATAAATATGCTAAAGATGGCAACCCTAATGCTTATCCTTTTCCGAAACCAAAAACCAAAAACGCTTTAGATTTTAGCTTTAGCGGTTTTAAAACTTCGGTTATGCGTTTTATTCAAAAAAATGTTAAGGAAAACCCTCAATTTATTGACGAAAATTTAAACGACATTTGCGCTTCCATTCAAAATGGAATTGTTTCCATATTAATGGATAAACTTAAAAAAACAGTAAAACAAACTAACATTCGCCAAATAGCTATTGCTGGTGGCGTTTCGGCAAATTCAGAAATTAGAAAACGATTAACCGAAAACAAATACGGCTGGAAAACCTTTATTCCTCCATTTGAATACACAACCGACAATGCTGCAATGATTGGCATTACTGGGTATCTAAAATATAAAAACGGACTAATTAATAACGATAAAAAATTGGCTACTGCCAGATTAAAAGTAGATGAATAATCTTACCTGATTCTGTAAGTAATACCAAAATGAGTAGACATAATATTCTCTGTACTGCTTTCACCAACAGCACTTAAAGTGAATTTTTTATAATTGTATTTAAACGTCAAGCCTCCAATTGATGTATCTTGATTTCTTATTCTACCTCGTTGATGTACATTCAACAATACATTACCCATATATAAACCTATCCCTATATTATTCTCATTATTAACTCTAAAAATAAACTCGGTATTAAGGTTAAAAGCAAAAAATGATGGTAGATTTCCGATAATCACATCAGAAGGTGTGTATTTAATCGAATTTAATTTATCCATATATGGACCAAACTCATTGATATACAAAAACTCTACACCTATAAAATGACATTCTACTTTTGACCATGTGTGCTTAAAACTTGCTCCTGCTTTAGCATTAATATTGTAAAAATTTAAATTATCGCCTTTATTAAAATGATTGTCTAAATTTGAATCCAAGTTTTCTAA
>JALSLZ010000137.1 GCA_026988075.1 Flavobacteriaceae bacterium | reverse complement strand
TTGCAAGAAGATGCTACTAAAGTAGAATTACAACTTTATTTAGCAATCTGTTTAGTAGAGCAAAATAAATTCGAATTAGCCGATAGTATTTTGACTAAAATTATTAAAGGGAATACTATTTATAAAAACAAAGCAATTTGGAATTTGGGTTTAAGTAAATTAAAACAAAAAGATTATTCATCATGTAAATTAGTTTTAACTTCTTTGCCAAAATCAGCCGATGATTATACGCAAGCGGCTAAGATTTTAAAAAAGCTATAAAGAAGCGTTTGTATTTTGAAATGAGTAAAAAAATTGAATTACTTATTATTATTATTATTATTACCGATTAACCTACTTTATAAAGTCAATAACTAATTTATAAAACTCTTTTGGGTTTTCGGCATGCAGCCAATGACCTGCATTTTGTATCGATTTTATTATTGAATTCGGAAAATGAGCTTCAATTAACGGTTCATCTTCTTTAGAAATATAACCAGAATTAGCGCCTTTTAAAAATAAAGTATTACCTTCAAAAACTGTGAAACTTGGTAGTGCAATACCAACTTCATCATTATTTATAGTTAGGCTATCTAAATTAAAACGATAAGCAAGTTGGTCTTTTTCTTGCCAGTATACATTTTTAAGTAAAAATTGTTTGACACCTGTTTCGTCAATGTAATTTGATAAGATGGTTTCAACATCTCTTCGTTTTGTAATTTTAGAAAAATCAACTGCATTTAAAGCTTCTAAAATAAACTCATGATGAGGCGAATAATACCTTGGCGAAATATCGGCGATAATTAAATGAGCAACCAATTTAGGAAATGAAGTCGCAAAAAGCATTGCTGTTTTTCCACCCATAGAATGACCAATAAGATTTACTCTTTCTAATTGATAATGATTGATGTATTTTTCTAAATCTGCTACCATTAACTCATATGAAAAATCATCAGAATGAAAACTTCTACCATGATTTCTTTGATCTATTAAATGGACTTCAAAATCTGTTGCAAATTGATTGGCGAGCGATTTCCAATTATCGCCCATTCCAAAATAGCCGTGTAGAATTAGTAAAGGTTTTCCGTTACCTAATATTTTAGAATGTAATATCATTTTAGTTTTTTAATCGATATAAGTACATATTAATTACATTTTGTAATCCCAAATAAAGTGATTCAGAAATAAGCGCATGACCAATAGAAACTTCTAATAAGTTAGGAATATTCTTAGCAAAAAAAGCAATATTTTCTAAACTTAAATCATGACCAGCATTAATTTTCAAACCTAAATCCGAAGCCAATTTAGCAGATTCAATATAAGGTTTAATAACCTTCATATTGTCAATATCTGAATTTGAATTATGGTAAAGTGTAGCGAAACTTTCGGTATATAATTCAATTCTGTCAGCGCCAATTTTGGCAGCAGATTCAATGAATTGCTTGTTGTTATCCATAAAAATGGAAGTCCTAATATTATTGCGTTTAAATTCGGAAACGACTTCAGATAAAAAAGAAAAATGCTTAACAGTATCCCAACCTGCATTCGAAGTAATTGCATTAACAGCATCAGGAACTAAAGTTACCTGTTCGGGTTTATTGGCTAACACCAAATCCATAAATTTAGGTATCGGGTTGCCTTCAATGTTGTATTCGGTTGTTATAATTGGTTTTAAATCATAAGCATCTTGGTATGTAATATGTCTTTCGTCTGGTCTTGGGTGTATTGTAATTCCTTCTGCTCCAAACTCTTGAATATCAATAGCAGCTTGTACTAAATTAGGCGTATTTCCGCCTCGAGCATTACGTAATGTAGCAATTTTGTTAATATTTACACTTAATTTTGTCATCTTTATTAATAGTTACAATTCAACTTATTAGTTTGTATGTGATAATTTATTTGCAAAATTAGTCTATTGTTATTTAAATTTACTTATTTTGCGTAACAATCTATGGCTATGCTAACAACAGAATATATATTAAACGACATACAGGCTTTAACTTTAAGTAATACCATTGCTGATGCTAAATTATTATTTAATGATTTGGTTTTTACACATATTCCAGTTGTTGATAATGGCGAGTTTTTAGGGCTTATTTCCGAAGATGATTTAATCGTTTATAATAAAGATAAAACGATAAACGAAATTCGATTTTCTTTGCAAACATTTTTTGTAAAAGATACGATGTCATGGTTAGAATTATTAAAACTGTTTTCAATAAACGACACAAATATATTGCCTGTTTTAAATAGTAAAAATAAATATTTAGGCTATTACGAAATGGCAGATATACTTCAAATTTTAACAAAAACGCCGTTTTTACAAGAAGAAGGAAATGTGCTTATTTTGGCTAAGAATAAGTTTGATTTTTCTATGAGTCAAATTGTTCAAATTATTGAAAGTAATGAAGCCAAGCTTTATGGTATTTTTATTTCGGGTTATGAAAACCAAAAAGCAATAATAACGGTTAAGTTATATAGCGATAATATAAATGATGTAATCCATTCATTTAGGAGGTTTGAGTATGATATTATTTTAGGCGTAAAAGAAGATGAATATATAAATGATTTGAAGCAACGATCAGATTATTTAAAAAAATACCTAAGTATATAATTAATGATGAAAATAGCAATATATGGTCAATACTATAAAAAAGAATTTTCTAAATATTTAGAAAATTTGCTTGAAACATTAGCTAATTATAATATTGAAGTAATTATAGAGGCCGATTTTTACGAGTTAATAAATAAGGGGCAAAATTTAGTAAATACTTATAAAACATATTCAAGTTGCGTTGATTTAGATGACAGTTTTGATATGTTAATTACCGTTGGTGGAGATGGTACATTTTTACGATCTATTACCTATATTAGAGCATCTAATATTCCGGTATTAGGTTTAAACTTTGGGAGATTGGGTTTCTTAGCAAATGTCCAAAAAGATAAAATTAAAGAGGCCATTGCGTCAATTGTAAACAAAGAATTTATAATAATAGAACGTAGCTTGTTACAAGTAAAAACAATTCCAAAAATAGAAGCGTTAAATAATTTAAACATAGCATTAAACGAAGTAACCGTTGTGCGTAAAAATTCAACAGCAATGATTGCTGTTGATACTTGTTTAGATGACGAATTTTTAACATCTTATTGGGCAGATGGTTTGATAGTGGCAACGCCAACAGGATCAACAGGCTATTCATTAAGTTGTGGCGGTCCAGTAATTTCGCCAACAGCAAAAAACATTGTTTTAACACCAATAGCACCTCATAATTTAACCGCACGACCTTTAGTTATACCAGATAAAACAAAAATAGAATTAAAAGTTATTGGTAGAAAAGATTATGCCCTTTTATCGTTAGATTCACAAGTTTATACAATACCTAATAAAACAAAAATATTTATAAAAAAAGCCGATTTCACTATAAAAACAGTCTTGTTAAACAATCAAAGTTTTTCAAAAACATTACGAGAAAAATTACTGTGGGGCGAAGATGCTCGAAATATTATGTAATAATTACGTACAATAAATGGCTGTTAAAACGTTTAATAAATATTAAGTTTTAATAAAGTATAAGAATTAGTATATTTGCAAACAATTTTTTAAAAGGGTTTCAAGATACTCTTATCAAAAATAACAAAATAGAATTATGAATAATCGAATTGTAATAATTGTAGCGTTAATTTTTTCAGTCTTATCTTATGGGCAAATTAATGAATTAGGTCTTAGTGCAGGAGGAAGTAATTATATTGGTGATGTAGGTAGTGAATCGTATATAGCTCCAAACGATTTTTATTTAGGGTTGATTTATAAATGGAATATGACACCAAGGGTAGCTATTAGAGCGCAAGCAAGTTATATTAGAATTAAAGATGATGACGCTGAGTCATCAAATCAAATACGAATAAATCGAGGTTATAGTTTTAAAAATTCGGTTAAAGAATTTGGGTTAGGAGTAGAGTTTAATTATTACGATTACTCTTTATCTAAAGAAGGTTTAGCTTCAACACCTTATTTAATTTTAGAATTGGCTGTTTTTAATTATGATGTAGTAGTAAAAGAAACAACGCCAAATAATTTCAATACAAAAGGGAAAATGGGTTTTACAGTTCCTGTTGGAATTGGTTTTAAAACAAAATTAGCCGACAATGTTGGTATTGGTTTAGAATCTAAAGTACGTTATACTTTTTCAGATGATTTAGATTACAATAGTACGGAATATCCACAATTAAATTTTGGAAATCCTAATAGTAATGATTGGTATGTTACCGTAGGTGTAAATTTAGTTTTTGGTTTTGGAAGAGAAGGTTGTTATAGCGAATCAAAGTAGATAATGCAATTAAAAAATAAAATAAACGCTTCTAAATTACCAAAACATGTTGCTGTTATTATGGACGGTAATGGTCGTTGGGCAAAACAAAGAGGCAAATTACGTATTTTTGGACATAAAAATGGTGTGAAAGCAGTAAGAGATACCGTAGAAACTGCTGCTGAATTAGGTATTAAAGTATTAACACTTTATGCTTTTTCAACCGAAAATTGGAACAGACCAAAAATAGAAATAGATATGTTAATGAGTTTATTAGTAAGCTCATTAAAAAAAGAATTAAAACTTTTTTTAAAAAACAACATTTCGTTACAAGTAATAGGTGACTTAAATTCTTTACCCCAAAAAGCACAAAATGAGTTGACCGAAGTTATTGAAAAAACAAAAAACAACTCACATCTTATTTTAAATTTAGCATTAAGTTATAGTTCAAAAGATGAAATTGTTAATGCTTTTAAAAATATTTCTAAAAAAATTGTTAATAATGAACTATCAATAAAAGAAATTGATAAAAATATTATTAATAACCATTTATATACTCGTAATTTGCCAAATGTTGATTTGATGATTAGAACAAGCGGTGAAAAACGACTAAGTAATTTTTTGCTATGGCAAATAGCTTATGCAGAATTGTATTTTACCGATGTGTTTTGGCCAGATTTTAATAAAGAAGAATTTTATAAAGCCATTATAGATTATCAACAACGAGAAAGAAGATTTGGAAAAACGAGTGATCAATTAAAAAATGATGAGTAAATTAAAATACAATGTTTTAGCTGTTTTTATACTATGTTTTAGTGTGACAATTCAAGCGCAAAAAATTGAAACTGGACAAGTAAAAGATTCAGTTATTAATTTAAAAAAAGCTAAAAAATACACTTTAGGTGGCATTTCAATTAAAGGCAATGATCGATTTAGCGAACAATCTATTAAAACATTTGCAGGTTTAAAAGAAGGTGCAGCTATTAAAATACCTGGCGATGAACTTTCAAGCGCTATTAAAAAATTATGGAAATCTGATTTGTTTAGTAATGTAGATGTGTACGCTGCTAAAATTGACGGAGAAACTATTTATTTAGAATTTGAAGTTAAAGAACTTGAAAAAATAGGCGAAGTAACTATTAAAGGTTTACGTAAAGGGCAAACAAAAGACCTTGCTAAAGAACTTGAATTCAAAAAAGGCGCAATGCTTACAGAGAATTTAATTACAACAACTAAAAACTTTATAATTAATAAATATAAAGAAAAAGGATTCTTAAAAACAAAAGTAAATATTCACACTAAAGTAGATTCAACAGATAACACGCTTGATGCATTAATAACTATTGATAGAGGAAGAAGAATAAAAATTAAAACTATTGATTTTGATGGAAATTCGGCTTTATTAGACAGAAAACTAAGTAGAGCATTAAAAAAAACCAAATCAAGTTTCTTTGGTCGTTTTTGGAGAAGATCTAAATTAATTGATGAAGATTACGAAGCAGGTTTAGAAAATTTAGTGAGTAAGTATCAAGAAAAAGGCTATCGTGATGCTCAGATAATTAGCGATTCTATTTCTTGGAATGATGATAATTCAATTAATTTAAATATTAAATTAGTAGAAGGAAAACAATATAAATTTGGAAGTATTAAATATATTGGTAATACTGTTTTTAGCGATGAACAATTAGATAGATTTTTAGGTTTGCATGAAGGTGATACCTATAATGGTAAATTATTAATCGAAAGAGTTAGTGGTGATGGTTCTCCAGATTCTCAAGACATATCAAATACATATTTAAATAGAGGTTATATGTTTTCTAATGTAACACCAGTCGAAACGGGAGTTAAAGACAATGTTATTGATATTGAAATTAGAATTCATGAAGACGATCAAGCAACTGTAAAAAACATTAGAGTAATTGGTAACGACAAAACAAACGACCATGTAATTTATAGAGAATTACATACCAGACCAGGCGATTTGTTTAGTAAGCAAGATATTGTACGTTCTGTTAGAGAAATTTCTCAATTAGGCTTTTTTGATGCACAAGCAATTACGCCAGATGTAAAACCTAATTACGCAGAAAAAACCGTAGATATTGAATATAGTGTTGCAGAAAAAGGTTCAAGTCAAATAGAACTACAAGGTGGTTATGGTGGTGGCGCTTTTATTGGAACTTTAGGATTGTCTTTCTCAAATTTTTCGATAAAAAATATTTTGAAAAAAGAAGCATATAAGCCAATACCAATGGGTGACGGACAGCGTTTGTCAATACGTTTTCAGGCAAGTAAGTACTCAAGTACGTATAGTTTTTCATTTATGGAACCTTGGCTTGGCGGTAAAAAACCAAAATCATTGTCGTTTTCTGTTTATAATTCAAAACAATATCGATACAATTACGCAACTAGAGATGTTGACAGAGATCAGAAAATTGATATTTTAGGTGCGTCAATAGGTATTAATCAACGATTAAAATGGCCAGACGATTATTTTACTTTATCAACATCAATAAACTACCAACGTTACTTATTAAAAAATTATAATTTTCCAATTTTAGGTTTTAAAGACGGAAGCGGAACATCAAATAATTTATCTGCGGCTATTAATTTTAGTAGAAGTTCTCAAGGTCCAGATCCTATTTACCCTACCAAAGGTTCTCAATTTAATATTGGTATGAAATTAACACCACCATATTCTTTATTTCAAAACAAAGATTATGAAAATATAGAGAATGAAGAAAAATACAAATGGTTAGAATTTTACAAAGCAAGTTTTACGGGCAAATGGTATAATTCAGTTTATAAAAAACTGGTATTGCTAACAAGTGCAGAATTCGGAATTTTAGGTGATTATAATAAGAAATTAGGTATTTCACCATTCGAACGTTATTATGTTGGTGGCGATGGTTTGCAAGGGCAAAGTTACGATGGTAGACAAACTATTGGTTTAAGAGGTTATCCAAATTCAAGTTTAACACCAAATGGCGGAGGAACAGTTTATGATAAATTTGTTTTCGAAATGCGATATCCAATTACATTAAAACCATCTGCTTCAATTTATGTATTAGGCTTTTTAGAAGGCGGAAACACATATAATGATATTGATAAATTTGATCCATTTAATTTAAAAAGATCGGCTGGTTTAGGTCTGCGTTTATTTATGCCATCGTTTGGATTATTAGGTATTGACTTTGCTCACGGTTTTGATGATGTGCCAAATGCTCCAGGTACAAAATCAGGTTGGCAAACGCACTTTACAATTGGTCAACAATTTTAGGTTTGTTAAAACAATATATTGTGTATCTTTGTAGTTATATATAAAAGTTTGGCACGATTATTTCAAATAAACTAATATAATTATGATTAAGAAAATATCCATTTTAGTAATAGTATTAATAACTCAAATAACCTTTGCGCAAAAAGCACAAAAAATTGGTTATGTTGATACTGAGTACATTTTAGAAAATGTACCAGAATATACAACAGCACAATCAAAATTAGATGCTAAAATAAGTAATTGGAATTCATCTTTAAATAAGTTAAAGAATGAAATCGAAGCAATGAAACTTGCTTTGAGTAATGAAAAAGCTTTATTAACATCAGATTTAATTGTTGAAAGAGAGGAAGATATTGCAATTAAAGAAACGGAATTGAAAGAAAATCAAGCAGGTTTTTTTGGAACTTCGGGTGATTTATTTATGTTAAAAAAGCAATTAGTGCAACCAATACAAGATCAAATTTTTGACGCAATTCAAGAAATATCTAAAGCAAAAAAATTCGATATGATTTTTGAAAAATCAAGTAATGATGTTGTCATGCTTTATACCAATCCAAAATATGATGTAAGCGAATTAGTACTTCAGAAAATTGTTAAAGGAAGAAAGAAAAAAGCAAATTTAAAAAAGAAGTCGGATAGAGAATTAGCTAGAGAAAAAAAGCAAAAAGAATTAAAAACGGCAAAAGAAGCTCGTATGACCAAGCGAGAAAAAATGCAGGCAAAAATAAAATTACAGCAAGAGGCAAGAGCTGCAAAACGAGAAGCTGCTATTAAAGCAAATAAAGAACGAAGAGAACAGCGAATTATTGATGCAAAAGCAAAACGAGAAGGAAAAGAAACACCAAATTCATCTTCAGATAAAAATGCAAATAAAGATTCGGAAAAAGAAAATAAAGTAAGCCCTAAGGTCAAAAAAGAAGATAATCCAGAAAAAAAGGCTGATAAAAAAGATGAGGTTGAAAATAAAAAATCTGAAAAAGAAATTTCAGAACCAAAAAAAAATACAACTGTAGCTGCTAAAACAAAAGCAGAAATACGCGAAGAAAAGAGAAAAGCACTTGTTGAAAGAGCAAATGCAAAAAAAGCTAAAAGAGACTCATTAAAAAAAGCTGCTGCTGAAAAAAGAGCCAAAAAATTAGCTGAAATAGAAGATCGTAAACGAAAATTAGAAGAAAATAAAAACAATTAATATTAAATAAAAACAAATGATGAAAATTAAAACAGTATTAGTAGCATTCATATTATTCGCTACTGGTTTAGCTCAAGCACAAGTTGCACACATTAATAGTGAAGAATTAGTTGCTATGATGCCAGAAACAAAAGCAATGACTCAAGATTTAAAAGTATTGGGAGAAAACTTTGATACAGAATACAAAGCACAAGCAAGTGCTTTACAAGCAAAATTGCAAAAGTATCAAACTGAGGCAGCTTCAAAAACGAATGAAGAAAACGAAAAACGTCATGCTGAAGTAGGAGAAATTCAAAATAAATTGCAAGTTTATTTAAGTTCTGCTAGAGAAGAAATGCAAAAAAAAGAATTTGATTTATTAAAACCAATTATTGAGAAAGCTCAAAAAGCAATTCAAGATGTGGCTAAAGATAAAGGTATTAAATATGTAATGGATTCAGCACCTGGAAAAGGACTTATTGTTTTTGATGGCGAAGATTTATTGCCAGCTGTTAAAACTAAATTAGGTATTTAATAAAAGATATTAAAGATAATATAAAAGACCATCTTTTTTGAAGATGGTCTTTTTTTTATGTGTAAAATTACGCAAACAAATCACCTTGTATATTATTTCTTTTCCTATTAAGATGTTTATAGGCAAGATCTGTTACTTCTCTACCTCTAGGAGTTCTAAAAATAAAACCTTGCTGAATTAAAAAAGGTTCATATACTTCTTCAATTGTTTCAGAATTTTCACTAACCGCAGTTGCAAGAGTTGATAGTCCAACTGGTCCACCTTTAAATTTGTCAATAATAGTTAATAATATTTTATTGTCCATTTCATCTAAACCGTGCGCATCTACATTCAAGGCTTCTAAAGCAATTTTTGCAATCTTAATATCTATAATTCCGTTATTTTTAATTTGGGCAAAATCACGAACACGTCTAAGTAATGCATTTGCTATTCTTGGCGTTCCTCTACTTCTTCCGGCAATTTCAATTGCAGATTCCATAGAAGTAGGTACTTTTAAAATTTCAGCACTTCGCTGTACAATGGTCGTTAAAATTTCGGTATTGTAATATTGCAACCTGCTACTAATGCCAAATCGAGCTCGCATTGGCGAAGTTAGTAAGCCAGAACGAGTCGTAGCCCCAATTAATGTAAATGGCTCTAAGTCTATTTGTACCGTACGGGCATTTGGACCAGACTCAATCATAATATCAATACGATAATCTTCCATAGCAGAATATAAATACTCTTCAACTATTGGACTTAAACGATGTATTTCGTCAATAAACAACACATCTCGTTCCGATAAATTAGTAAGTAAACCCGCTAAATCACCTGGTTTATCTAAAACAGGTCCAGAAGTAATTTTAATATTAGTTTGTAATTCGTTAGCAAGAATGTTTGCCAGTGTTGTTTTTCCTAAACCTGGAGGTCCATGAAATAATGTATGGTCTAAAGCTTCGCCTCTTTGATTAGCCGCTTCTACAAAAATTTTTAAATTTTCAAGAATTTGTTCTTGACCCGTAAAATCATCAAACCGTAGCGGTCTTAATTGTTTTTCAATATCAAAATCATCTTCGTTGTAATTTGTATTTGAAGCGTCTAAATTTTCATTCATAAAACAAATTTATGAAAAAATGTTAGTTATAGTATGTGTTTTGGATATTAAAATATTATTTATCAATAAATACTAATTTATTTTTTTGGTTCGATAACAATCGCATCACCAAATGAAAGAATAATTTCCTGTAGATGTTTGTCCGCTATCAATCGTGTTTTATAATGCCCAACTTTTATTTTCCAATTTGGCGAATCATACTCTAGACTAGTAGCTGTATTAGGAAATAATTCTCTAAATTTACTTTGAGTCCTTAAAGCACCATTTTCACTTCCGTAAAAGAGTTGAATTCGATAACTGTCAAATGAGTTTACATTAGTCGAATTATACTGAATTTTTTGAGAAACTAACTGTTTAATTTCTTGAGAGCTATCAATAGTAATAACACCTTGAATAAAAGAATCGCTTTTTTGAATTTGAGCATAACTCAATTGAAATGTAATGAACAATAATAGGTAAATAAAACTTTTTTTCATAATGTTATTAATAGTGATACAAATGTAATGATAGTTTTTATTATAGCGATGCTATTTATTATTTAGAATGAGTATAAATTATTTTTAACATTGTTTTATGATTTATTTTTTAATAGATAAATAGTATTTTTGCGGAATTCAGTTTTGCAAAATAAACAATGAAATTATTGTGCCAAAAGGCATTTGAAATTTATAAAATATGAAATTAGTGAACCAATACAGTCTTATTCAGCGATTAACTAAAATAGCTTTTGCTTTTTTAATTATTTTTTCGGTTAGTTTGTCAGCACAAGATGCAACAAATGGTAAAAAAATATTTAAAACAAATTGTGCAGCATGTCATAAATTAGACAAAAAATTAGTTGGTCCACCATTAAGAAATATTTCTGAAAAAAGAGAAACTAAATGGTTAAAATCTTGGATTAAAGATAATAATGCTTTTCGTAAAAGCGGTGATGCTTTAGCAAAAGAAGTATTTGAAGAAAACAATAAAATGCCAATGACGGCTTTTCCTCAGTTGTCTGATAAAGATTTAGATGATGTAATAGCTTACTTAAATGAGAAAAAAGACAAAAAGAAAGCAGCAGCTGCTGTTGTACCTCAAACTAAAACTGTCGACCCAAAAGTAGCAGAAGGAAAAAAACTTTTTAAAGCAAATTGTGCAGCATGTCACAAAATGGAAGGTAAATTAGTAGGTCCAGGTTTAAAAGGAGTTACAGAACGAAGAGAAAGAGAATGGTTGCACGCTTGGATTAAAGATAATAATGCATTTCGTAAAAGTGGTGATGCTATTGCGAAACAAGTATTTGAAGAAAACAATAAAATGCCAATGACGGCTTTTCCTCAATTGAGCGAAAGCGATATTGATGCTTTGTTAGCTTATTTTAAAGTCGGAGATGTAAAGAAAGTTGTAGCAAACACTACTGCTGATGTAGAAGAAGATGTAGTAGAGTCATCGAGTGATTGGATGAGTTGGGTTGTTATTATTATCATATTATTCTTACTTATTTTAGCTTTTAGAAGTAAAGTTACTTTCTTAAAAATAATTGCTGTAATTTTCTTATTATTAACAGGTGCTTATTATTTGTACGACGCTATGTTAGCTATTGGTGTAGATCAAGGTTACGAACCATTACAACCTATAGCTTTTTCACACAAAATACATGCAGGTGATAATAAAATCGATTGTCAATATTGTCACTCATCTGCTAAGCACAGTAAAGTTTCGGGAGTGCCAACTGCAAATGTTTGTATGAATTGTCATAAGAGTATTGGCGAAGTTGCAGATGATACAAGAGTTGGTAATTTAGGTAAAAAAGAATTGGATTTAGAAATTCAAAAAATTTACGAAGCTACAGGTTGGGATTCAGAAAATTTTAAATACAAAGATAATTATAAAACAAAACCAATTGAATGGGTAAGAGTACATAATTTACCAGACTTTGTTTATTACAATCACTCACAACACGTTACTGTTGCAGGTTTAAAATGTCAAACTTGTCACGGAGCTGTTGAAGAAATGGATGAGTTAAAACAACACGCACCGTTAACAATGCGTTGGTGTTTAGAGTGTCATAAAAAAACAGATGTGAATATGGATAATAAATATTACACTCAAATTCATGACGAACTTAAAAAAGCAGGAGTTAATAAAGCAACTATTGCAGATATAGGTGGTAGAGAATGTGGTAAATGTCACTATTAATTAATTGGAATTCTATTTACGGTTACGTAAAATAAATTATATAAATCATATATCAAGATATGGCATCAAATAAAAAATATTGGACAAGTGCTTCAGAGCTTAAAGATAGTTCAATTGTTGAAAAACTAAGTAAAGCAGAATTTTTAAATGAAATTCCAACAGACGAGTTTTTAGGTAACAAAGAAACTTTAGAGGCGTCATCTACTACTCGTAGAGATTTCTTAAAGTATGTTGGGTTTACAACAGCAGCAGCATCATTAGCTGCATGTGAAGGTCCAGTAATTAAAACAATACCTTATGTAAATAA
>JALSLZ010000136.1 GCA_026988075.1 Flavobacteriaceae bacterium | reverse complement strand
TTTTCCTGTTTCAATTGTTTTTGCAGCAATTAAATTGTGCATATTTCCTTCTATATTATGAAAGAAATTCTGAATTTGAGCAAAGGTTTTTTCATCGTAAGATTTGTCTAAAAGTGTTTTTTTAACATCATTAAAAATGGTTTTTCCTAATTGGTTGTATGCTTTTATATCATCTGATTTAAAATCTACTAACTCTTTGTTTATACCAGCAATTACTTTTTTAGAAGTAGCGTTTAATTGCCATTTTTTACCACCATTTAAGCTAAGTTTTGTTTCTCCTTTTTGGTGCATTTTAGGCATATTACCAAAATCTATACTGTATAATGTTTCGGCTATTAATTGTAAATCAGCATCTGCTACGGCTAATTTTGGCATCAAATTAAATTTACGAACAGCTCCAGGCATCATTACTTTATCTTCTGTTGGATTGTTTACCCACGTTTTTATAGCTTGTACAAATTCCTCTTTATTAGGATAATTTGGTTTATAATGCTCTTGCACACGCAACATTGGTGGAGCAATCATTTGTCCACGTTTTGAAGGGTCTGGTTTTTCCATATGACATACAAAGCAGTTTTGTTTCATAAGTGCATAGCCTTTTTCGCTTACTTTTGGTGTTTTAACAACCGTTTCTCTAATTTGGGTGTTTTCTGCAACTTTCTTTTCTTTTTTTGTGTTACAACTTATAAAAGTAGTAAGTGCTAAAGCTGAAATTAGGATTGTTTTTTTCATAATAAATAGATTTTATAGTTTTATGGCGTTAATTACAAACTCCGCAACACAAGTTTGTCTTTCTTTAATTAATTGTTTATAGGATTTATCGTCTTTTTGTAAAATATTTTTGAGTAACGGTTTTCCAATTACAGGAAACACACTCAAAGATATGATGTGTAGTAAAAGTTGCTCCGGATTAATAGATCTTATTTCGCCTTTGGCAATCAAATCATCTATTTGGGCTACTAATTTTTGTTCTATATTATTTTCTATTTTATTAGCAAATGCATCTTTTAATAGATTTGGATTTCTATTCAATTCGTTAATAATAAAAAGTGGCATATAACTGTGTTTACTAATAAAATCAATGTATTTATAGGTGAAATTTTCAATTTTCGCAAACAAATGATCCTCTGTATTAATGATTTTCATAATTTTTGGTGCCATTAAATTAATAGCAGATGCAAACACAGCCGAAAATAATTTGTCTTTACTTCTATAATAATAGTGTAACATTGCCTTATTAATGCCTGCCTTGTCTGCAATTTCTTGCATTCTTGCTCCAGCCATTCCTTTGTGTTGAAATACCTCTTTTGCTGCTTCTAAAATTACAGTTTCTGTATTTTGTTCTTTTACTTTTGTCATTTTTATTAATTAAACAGTTTAACCATTTGGTTGACAAAAGTAGAACGTATTTTATTACTGTGCAAGAAAAAATTAAAAAATATCTGTAATAATTGTTACATATCAATTGTAACTTGTTGTTTTACTTTATATTATAATTAACTAAATGGTTAAATGTTTTTGACAAAAACAGAAATAATTTGGGTTGTTTATAAATCATTATTTTTACAAAAAACAAACTATTATGGAGCCATTAAAAAATACGTATAATAAAAAATTTATAGCGGATTTCAGTATTACCATTAAACAAGTAATGCCAGGTTTTAACAGTCAATTATTTACTGATAAAGTTTTTGATGATAACTGGAAAAAAAGAGAACTTAAACAAAGAATGCGACATATTACTTTGTCTTTAAACAACCAATTACCAACTAATTATAATGATAAAATTGATATTGTGTTAAAAATCATTAA
>JALSLZ010000135.1 GCA_026988075.1 Flavobacteriaceae bacterium | reverse complement strand
TATTTTTAATATTGGGATTTAATTTTATTTGTGGTAATTCTTTTATTTCACGAGATAATTGCAATGCTATTTGTTCGCTATGATCATTGTAAATATGTGCATCACCAAAAGTATGTATAAAATCTCCTGGTTCTAAATCACATACTTGAGCAATCATTAAAACCAATAAAGCATACGATGCGATATTAAAAGGAACACCTAAAAAAATATCTGCACTTCGTTGATATAGCTGACAAGACAATTTGCCATTTGCAACATAAAATTGAAAAAAAGCATGGCAAGGTGGCAATGCTGCTTTGCTATTTGCTACGTTTTCTGAAAACGAAACTGAAGTATCTGGCATTACACTTGGGTTCCATGCCGAAACCATCATTCTACGTGAATTTGGATTGTTTTTAATGGTGTCAATAACCTCGGTAATTTGGTCTATTTCTTCACTGTTCCAATTCCGCCATTGATGTCCATAAACTGGTCCTAAATTTCCGTTATCATCTGCCCAAGCATTCCAAATTTTTACACCATTATCTTTTAAATATTTTATATTGGTATCGCCTTTTAAAAACCACAATAATTCGTGAATAATGGATTTTAAATGCAATTTTTTTGTGGTTAACATTGGAAAACCTTTAGATAAATCAAAGCGCATTTGATACCCAAAAACACTTTTTGTACCAGTTCCTGTTCTATCACCTTTAATAATTCCGTTTTCTTGAACGTGTTTTATTAAATCTAAATATTGTTGCATGTTAAAATTTATTTATGCTATTAATTAAATTATAATTACTTTAATATTCTATTATATTTTTTCGGGTTATTTAATAAGTTTGCTGCTTTTTTAATGACTTTATCGTGTGTAAACTTATTTTGGTACATTCCTTTTTTATAATAATATTGTATTAATATTTCATCGGATAAATGTTGTGTTATTTCCTCTTTATTGATTTGTAGTTCGGCTATTTTTTTAGTCTTAATTTCTGACAACAATTGGTTGTATCCATTTTTTATATCTTGATCGTACTTGTCTTTCTCTGCTTTTTCAAAAGCAGTTTCAAAACTTTTTTCGGCTTTTGTTTTAAAAGACGTTTCGTTTGTTTTAATAAATTGGATAAAATTATTAAAATCAGTATTTGATAGCGTGAAATCTTTAGCAGTAGCAATGGTTTTATTTTTATATTGATAATCCGTTGCAAATTTAAAAATAGCATTCGATCTAAATAATGCTTTTGTAGCAATAGTTCTTTCTGGTTTTTCAATACTAATATCAGGTTCAACTCCGCCGCCATCATATACTTTTCTGCCATTTAATGTTTTAAAAACATTTCTGTTTTTTTGATCAAATTTAGGTACAATACCTGTTTTTATATCTCTATTTGTATAATCTAATTCTTGAATACATCGACCACTTGGTGTATAATATTTTGAAATTGTAAGTTTCATTTGTGTTCCATATGGCAATCTAATATAACGTTGCACCAAGCCTTTACCAAAAGACCGATCGCCTATTATTACAGCTCTATCAAAATCTTGCAATGCGCCTGATAAAATTTCGCTTGCAGAGGCAGATCTATCATTAATTAAAATAACGATTGGTATTTCTAAATCGATTGGGTCTTTTAAGGTTTTGTAAATTCCGTTCCATTTTTTAACTTTTGATTTTGTAGTAACTACTATTTGGTTTTTTGGCACAAAATAATTAACAATCTTAACCACTTCGTTTAACAAGCCACCAGGATTACCTCTAACATCGATAATTAACTTTTTCATTCCATCTGCTTTTAGCTCATCATAAACCTCTTTTACACGTTGCGATGCTTTTTTATTGAATTTAATAAAGG
>JALSLZ010000134.1 GCA_026988075.1 Flavobacteriaceae bacterium | reverse complement strand
GCTTTAATGGCATTAGACTCTGTTAAGAAAAAAGGACTTTCGGTAAATGTAAAAGTAATCGATACAAAAAAGAGTAATTACGTTGTGAGCAAAGTGTTGAATACGTATGATTTCAGTTCAACTGATTTGGTAATTGCGCCAATCGGTTTTGATAATTATAAAAAAACAGCATTGAATTTAGAATCAAAGCAGATACCAGTTATTTCACCAGTTTCAAAAAAAGACTGTACCGAAATAGGTGTTAGTAATACAGTTCAAAATACGGCTTCGTCAGAAATATTAATTCATGAAATGTTAAATCATATTATTAAGAAATATTCAAACCAAAAAATAATTATCATTGCTGATGAAAAATCAAACGATTCAATTGCTACTAAATTTAATGTAAATCAAATAAAAGCAAGATTGTTAAAACAAGATTCAATAAAAGAAGTAGCAATCATTCGAATGAAAGATGGTTATATTAAACGTGAAGTATTTGAAGAAAACATTATAGAAAATCAAGATACTTGGGTTGTTTTAGCATCAGATGATAAATCAACAACATCTATAGCTATAGAAAACTTAGGTGTTTTTTCAGAGAAATTCAACATTACCTTGTTTTCTTTATTGAAGCCAAAAATTATTGAAAGTTCAGAAGCTGGCTATAAAGTAAAAAGTAGTTACTTAAACAGATTGCAGTTTCAATATCCTGCAAATCACTTTATAAGTTATGAAAGTGAAAATCTTATTCTGTTTAATAGTAATTATCTTTTAAAATATAAAGGTATTCCGTCTAATTATTCTTATATAGGTTTTGATGCTACTTATGATGCCTTAATTAGATTAGCTAATAAAGCCGAAGATAAACTTGTTTTTAAATCGGGAGGAAATTCAAGGCGATTAATTAGCCGATTTAATTATCAAAAAGATGATTTTTCTTGTGTTAACCACGGTGTTTATATTGTGAAATATAATGATTTTCAATTAAAAATAGCAGAATAGTTGTCAAAAGTATGTTGTTTAGGTGTTAATTATCAATAAATTAGTTTGATTTTATATTATTTTGTTATATTGCGGTTTAAAACAATTCAATAACAACAATTTAAACTAATTTAATTATGAAGAAAATTACAATTACAGCATTATTTTTATTTGCTGTTGCTTTTACTTTTGCACAGTTAACTGAAGATTTTTCAACAGGTGTTCCGCCAACTGGTTGGACGATAGACGCACATGCTGCTAACTGGTCATCTTATGGTGGTAGTTCTGGAGGAGGAACTGCTCCAAAAGCACACGTTAACTGGCAACCGCAATTTAATGGAGTTTCAAGGTTAATATCTCCAGTTGTAGATTTAACAGGTGCTACAACAGTAGTATTGTCTTTTGAGCATTTATATTCTTATTATGCTGGTGCTTTTGAATACGGAGTAGCTACTAAGTCTGGTGGAGGTTCTTGGAATACTGTTTGGACTGCTCCAAATGTAAATGTTACAGAAAATAAAACTATTGCAATATCTAATGCAGATGTTGGGCAATCAGATTTTCAATTTTGCTTTTATATTTCTGGGAATTCTTATAATTTTAATGATATTTTAATTGATGATGTAGTATTAAGTACGCCATCGTCAAACGATGTAGCAATGTTGCCATTAGCAATGGTTCCATTTGGAAATTCTGGAAATGTAAATGTTACTGGAACATTCGAAAATTTAGGGCTTGCTCCAGTTAATTCTTTAGATGTAAATTATCAAATTGATGGAGGTACTGTTGTAACACAATCTTTAAATGGTCTTAATGTAACAGTAACAAATTCACATGAGTTTACATTTACTACACCTTGGGCTGCTACTTCTGGTAATTACAGTTTAAATGTTTGGGTTTCTAACATCAATGGTAATGGTGGAGATGATGATGCGTTAAACGATTCAGCTTCCATGGCAATAAGTATTGCTACACAAACAACACAAAACTTACCTTTGTATGAAGAGTTTACAAGTGCGACGTGTGCGCCTTGTGCTGGCTTTAATACAAACTCTTTCAATACTGCTTTTTTAAATAATAATGCAGGCAATCATAGTTTAATAAAATATCAAATGGACTGGCCAGCTCCAGGAGATGTTTATTATACAGCAGAAGGTGGAGTAAGAAAAAATTATTATTCTGTTACTGGAGTACCTACCTTAGTATTTGAAGGAGAATCTGATAATCCAGATTTTTTTCAAAACCCAGGATTGTTACAATCAGAATTAAATCAAGATATTGCAGCAGATTCATTCATCGCAATGAGTTCAGTACACGCAATAGATGCCGTTGCAAATACAGTTGATGTTGAAGTAGATATTAACCCATATTTGTCAGGAGATTTTATTTTATACGTAGCTGTTGTAGAAGGAACAACAACTCAAAATATAGGAAATAACGGAGAAACATCTTTTACAAATGTAATGATGAAAATGATTCCAGATGCAAGTGGTACAGCTTTGTCTTTATCTGCAGGAACTAACAAACATTTGGTATTGTCGCAAAGCTTAGCAGGTACTAATGTAGAAGAAATGTCAGATTTAAAAGTAGTTGTATTTATACAACATAATGGTACGAAAATACTAATGCAATCTGCTAATTCAGTTGCTGGTGTTGTTGCGGTTGATGATTACGTGTTTAAAAATATTGAAATTTATCCTAATCCCACTCAAGGCTTAGTCACTATTAATACAGATAGAAAAATAGACATCAATTTATTTGATATATTAGGTAAAAAAGTATTTTCAAAAAACAATATTATTGAAAATGCTACGTTAGATTTAAATAGTTTAGATAAAGGGCTTTATTTTGTATCTATCTTTGATGGTATAAATAAAGGAACACAAAAATTAATAATAGAATAATAATATAATGAAAAATTTAAAATATTTTACACTTTTATTAGTGATAGTAACGATTTTTTCTTCTTGTAAAAAAGATGATGTAGAAGATACAGACAATACTGTTGACCCTGTTATTCCATTTACAATTAAAATTGATAATGAAGAAGTTGTCGAAGGAACAACACTCGTAAAAACTTACACAGTAGTAGGCGAAGATGGGCAATTGAGTTTTAATATCACTAATAAATTAGATGAATCTATTAATCTAAAATCTACAGTTGTCAGTATTGTAGGTGATGGTACTGATATGCAGTTATGTTTTGAAACCTGTTCTTCAAATATTGTAGCAGGAACTACAGAGATTAAAACAATTAATTCAGGAGTAACTACTACTAATGCAGCTACACATATTTATAATGCACAAGTTGGTAATAGAAATTTTGAGTGTACTGTGAAAATTAATCAAGTAGATGATAATGATGTTGATATTGTAGATGGTAAAGAGTTAATGTTTACTTATAAATATGTAGCGCCTTAGTAAAAGGTAAAATTTATTCAAAATAATGTAATGGCTGTAAATATATTGTATATATTTGCAGCCATTTTAAAAATAATAAAATAGATATGTTTGTGAAAGGAGGTGCCTTAATATGTTAATTATTCCAGTTAAAGATGGTGAGAATATCGATAGAGCGTTAAAACGTTTTAAAAGAAAATTTGATCGTACAAAAACAATGAGAAAGCTACGTGATAGAAAGCAATTTACTAAACCATCAGTAGTTAAGCGTCAGCAAAAGAAAAAAGCGCAATACGTACAACGTAAACGTTCAACAGAAGAATAGTTTTATTCTTTTATAGTATATTAAAATTAAATCCGTTTTTAAACAAAATAGTAGTAAATTTGTTTAAGACGGATTTTTTTATGGAATTAATTAGCGCATTTTTAGATTACTTGTATTTAGAAAAAAAATATTCTAAACATACAATCGTATCGTATAAAAATGACTTAGTGTCATTTTTACATTATTTAGAAAATGAATTCGATTCATTAGTACTTGAAGAAAGTCATTATACGCATATTAGATCATGGATTGTGGTTTTAGGAACAGAAAATATTTCTAATAGTTCAATCAATAGAAAAATGAGTAGTTTAAAATCATTTTATAAATTTTTGGTAAAAATTAAAACTATAGATGTCAGTCCGTTACAAAAGCACAGATCGCTTAAAGTTCCAAAAAGAGTTAATGTGCCTTTTACTCAGAAAGAAATTAACGAAGTTTTATCAATTTTTAATAATGATAAAAGTTTTATTTCATTACGTAATAAATTAATAATTGAATTGCTTTACGTAACAGGTGTACGAAGAAGTGAATTAATCGAATTGAAACTTGGTAATATTGATTTAGAGCAAAACGCAATTAAAGTTTTGGGTAAACGAAATAAAGAGCGCTACATACCTTTATTAAAAACATTGCAAGTATCTATAAAAGAATACATTATTAAAAGAAAAGAAATAGATAGTTTAAATGATTTTTTATTTATTTCAGAAAAAGGAAAAAAAATATACGGAACACTTGTTTATCGTTTAATAAATAACTATTTTAGTAGTGTAACTACAAAAGTTAAAAAGAGTCCACATGTATTAAGACATGCATTTGCAACACACTTAATTAATGAGGGCGCAGATTTGAATGCAGTTAAGGAGTTGCTTGGGCATTCAAGCCTTGCATCAACTCAAATTTATACTAATGGTAGTTTAAAAGAATTAAAGAATGTGTATAACCGAGCGCATCCAAGAAGCTCAATAAAAAAATAAAAACGTATGAAAGTATTAATTCAGTCAGTAAATTTCAACATGGATAAAGATTTAAAAATTTTTATTGAAGAAAAATTACAAATTTTAGAAAAATATTACGATAGAATAATTGGCGCCGATGTTTTTTTAAAAGTTCAGCAAACGAGTGAAAAAGAGAATAAAGAAATAGAAGTCAAACTTAAAGTTCCTGGAGATGATATAGTTGTGTCGAAAAATTCAAAAACTTTTGAAGAAGGTGTTAAGCTGAGTATTGAGGCGTTAAAACGAAGTTTGAAGAAAAATAAAGAAAAATTAAGAAATTATTAAAAAAAATAAGAAAAAAGTTTTGTAAATTAAAAAAACATCTTACATTTGCAGTCCGTTAGAAAACGGGCTGTTTTTTATTACTTAAAGCAGTGAAAAAGCCGATGTAGCTCAGCTGGCTAGAGCAGCTGATTTGTAATCAGCAGGTCGTGGGTTCGAGTCCCTCCATTGGCTCTTTTTTAATCTCTAAAACAGGTTAAAGTTCTTTGAATAAAAATAGTAGGGGAGATACTCAAGCGGTCAACGAGGACGGACTGTAACTCCGTTGGCTAAGCCTTCGAAGGTTCGAATCCTTCTCTCCCCACATTTTTTATATTTTAAATATTTGTAAAAATATATCATAATTATATTGTTATTTAGATATAAATGTTTAATTTTGCAAAGTTTTTAGAATAAAACACCTAAATTAGAATGATAATTTAAAAGCGAGAGTAGCTCAGTTGGTAGAGCTTCAGCCTTCCAAGCTGACTGTCGCCGGTTCGAGCCCGGTCTCTCGCTCTTTTTTTTTATTTCAAAGCCGGTGTAGCTCAGAGGTAGAGTGTTTCCTTGGTAAGGAAGAGGTCACGGGTTCAATTCCCGTCATTGGCTCTTAAATTTGATTAAAGAAAACGAAGAATTATAAAATTGAACACTAAATAAATATATAACTAGATTTAAAATTAATAATTATGGCAAAAGAACATTTTGACCGTTCGAAACCACACTTAAATATTGGTACGATTGGACACGTAGATCATGGTAAAACAACATTAACTGCAGCTATTACTACCGTATTAGCTAAAGCTGGTTTATGTGAATTGAAGGACTTTGATCAAATTGACAACGCTCCTGAAGAAAAAGAAAGAGGTATTACAATTAATACATCACACGTTGAATATGCAACTGAAAACCGTCATTACGCTCACGTTGACTGTCCTGGTCACGCGGATTATGTAAAGAACATGGTTACTGGTGCTGCTCAAATGGATGGTGCAATATTAGTTGTAGCTGCTACAGATGGTCCAATGCCACAAACACGTGAGCATATCTTATTAGGGCGTCAAGTAGGTATTCCTAGAATGGTTGTATTCATGAATAAAGTGGATATGGTTGATGATGAAGAATTATTAGAATTAGTAGAAATGGAAATCAGAGAATTGTTAGATTTCTATGAATATGATGGTGATAATACTCCAGTTATTGCAGGTTCTGCATTAGGCGGTTTAAATGATGATCCAAAATGGGTGTCGTCTATTATGGAATTAATGGCTGCGGTAGATTCATGGATTGAATTACCAAAAAGAGATGTAGATAAAGATTTCTTAATGCCTGTTGAAGATGTATTCTCAATTACAGGTCGTGGTACAGTTGCTACTGGTCGTATAGAAATGGGTGTTGCTAATACTGGTGATGCTGTTGATATTATTGGTATGGGAGCTGAAAAATTAACTTCTACAGTTACTGGGGTAGAAATGTTCCGTAAAATATTAGATAGAGGTGAAGCTGGAGATAACGTTGGTATCTTATTAAGAGGTATAGCAAAAGAAGATATAAAAAGAGGTATGGTAATCTGTAAGCCAGGTTCAGTAACTCCACATGCTAAATTTAAAGCAGAAGTTTATATCCTTAAGAAAGAAGAAGGTGGACGTCATACTCCATTCCATAACAACTATCGTCCTCAATTTTATGTGAGAACTACAGATGTTACAGGTACAATTTCTTTACCTTCAGGTGTAGAGATGGTAATGCCAGGAGATAACTTAACTATTGAAGTTGAATTACATCAGCCAATTGCGATGAACGTAGGTTTGCGTTTTGCAGTTCGTGAAGGTGGTAGAACAGTAGGTGCTGGTCAAGTTACTGAAATACTTTAATTAGTAGTATAGTTTAAAATTATAAAAAAGGTGTCTCGCTTAATAATAGCGAGACGCCTTGATTTATAAAATAAAAGGTATACGGATATAGCTCAGTTGGTAGAGCACTGGTCTCCAAAACCAGTTGTCGGGAGTTCGAGCCTCTCTATCCGTGCAAGATTAAACATTAAGCAGCTAATAATTAAGTTGTTTTTAAATTGAAAGATTATGGAAATTGTAAATTATATTAAAGAGTCTTATAGAGAATTAACAGAAGAAGTTACTTGGGTTTCTTTTGCAGAAGCGCAAAAATCTATGGTTGTAGTAGCTATCTTTACTATAATATTTGCATTAGCTGTATTTGTTACTGATAAAACTTTTCAAAGTTTTTTAGATAAGTTTTTTAGTTTTTTTAATTAAATATTAATATGGCTGATATAGTAAAAAAGTGGTATGTAGTTAGAGCCATTGGAGGTAAAGAAAACAAAGTAAAATCCTATATTGAAAATGAAATTTCAAGACTAAATTTAGGTGATTATGTTGAGGAAGTTCTTGTGCCAACACAAAAGGTAATACAAATACGTAAAGGAAAAAAATATAACATAGAAAAAGTTTACTTTCCAGGTTATATTATGGTTAAAGCAAATTTAAGCGGAGAAGTACCTCACGTAATAAAATCGATAACAGGTGTTATTGGTTTTCTTGGTGAAGTTAAAGGTGGAGATCCAGTTCCTTTACGAAAGTCAGAAGTAAATAGAATGTTAGGTAAAGTTGATGAATTGGCATTGCAAAATGAAAATGTAGTCATTCCATTTACCATAGGCGAAACAATTAAAGTTATTGATGGACCATTTAATGGTTTTGATGGAACAATTGAGAGTATAAATGAAGAAAAACGTAAACTTGCAGTAATGGTTAAAATCTTTGGAAGACGTACACCATTAGAATTAAGTTATACACAAGTAAATAAAGTATCATAAATGTTACATGATTTAAGTTAATTCTTAGCTTCCAATTAAGAGTTTTCTAAATTTTAAAACAAATTTAATAATGGCAAAAGAAGTAGGAAAGGTCGTAAAATTACAAGTACGAGGTGGAGCTGCAAACCCTTCACCACCTGTAGGACCTGCACTTGGTGCAGCCGGAGTTAATATCATGGAGTTCTGTAAGCAGTTTAACTCAAGAACACAAGATAAACAAGGAAAAGTTTTACCAGTTGTAATTACAGTTTACACTGATAAATCATTTGACTTTGTTGTAAAAACACCTCCAGCAGCTGTGCAAATATTAGAAGCTATTAAACTTAAAAAAGGATCAGGAGAACCTAACCGTAAAAAAGTAGGTAAAATTTCTTGGGATCAAATTAGAGTTATAGCTGAAGGAAAAATGGTTGATTTAAATGCTTTTACAGTAGAATCAGCAATGTATATGATTGCAGGAACTGCCCGTTCAATGGGAGTAACTGTAACCGGTACAAAACCAGTAAAATCATAATCAAATGGGAAAAGTAACAAAAAAACAAAAAGAAGCAAGAGCTAAGGTTGATACAACTAAAGTTTACTCTTTAAGTGAAGCTTCTGCATTGGTAAAAGAAATTACGAATTCAAATTTTGATTCAACTATTGATTTAGCTATACGTTTAGGAGTTGATCCAAGAAAAGCAGATCAAATGGTTCGTGGTGTAGTTTCATTACCACACGGAACAGGTAAAGATGTTAAAGTTTTAGCTTTAGTAACACCAGATAAAGAAGCAGATGCTAAAGAGGCAGGTGCAGATTATGTTGGTTTAGACGAGTACCTTCAAAAAATAAAAGGAGGTTGGACAGATGTTGATGTAATTATTACTATGCCAAGTGTTATGGGAAAATTAGGTCCTTTAGGTCGTATTTTAGGTCCAAGAGGTTTAATGCCTAATCCAAAAACAGGTACAGTAACAATGGATGTAGCAAAAGCAGTAAAAGAAGTGAAAGCAGGTAAAATTGACTTTAAGGTTGACAAAACAGGTATCATTCACGCAGCAGTAGCTAAGGTTTCTTTTGATTCTAAAATGATAGAAGAAAATGCAGATGAACTAATACAAACAGTTCTTAAGCTTAAGCCTACAACATCTAAAGGTACATACGTGAAAAGTGTTTTCATGTCAAGTACAATGAGCCCAAGTATCGAAGTAGAAGTTAAATCAGTATAATCAATAACATTATGACTAGAGAAGAAAAATCAGTAGTAATAAAAGATTTAACAAACAAGCTATCTGAAAATCAAATAATCTATTTAGCAGATATTTCAGGTTTAGATGCATTAACTACTTCAAAACTAAGAAGAGCTTGTTTTAAAGCTAATGTATCATTAGCAGTTGTTAAAAACACCTTGCTTGCAAAAGCAATGGAAGCATCAGATAAAGATTTTGGAGAATTACCTACTACATTAAAAGGGAATACTTCAATTTTATTTTCTGAAACAGGAAATGCTCCTGCAAAAGTAATAAAGAATTTTAGAAAAAAATCTGATAAACCAGTACTTAAAGGTGCTTATATTGAAGAAGCTGTTTATATTGGTGATAATCAATTAGATACTTTAGTAAATATTAAATCTAAAGAAGAACTTATCGGAGACATTATTACTTTATTACAATCACCAGCTAAGAATGTTATTTCAGCATTGCAATCAGGTGGTAATACATTATCAGGTATTATTAAAACATTATCTGAAAAATAAATTAAGCGCACAATTAAACTAAATAATAAAAATTAAAAAACAGAATAAAATGGCAGATTTAAAAGATTTCGCAGAACAATTAGTTAACTTAACAGTTAAAGAAGTTAATGAATTAGCAACTATATTAAAAGATGAATATGGTATTGAACCAGCAGCAGCTGCAGTAGCAGTAGCGGGTCCAGCAGCAGCAGGAGAAGCAGCAGAAGAACAGTCTGAATTTGATGTAATATTAAAAGCAGCAGGAGCTTCTAAATTAGCAGTTGTTAAATTAGTAAAAGAATTAACTGGTAAAGGTTTAAAAGATGCTAAAGGTATCGTTGATAGCGCACCAGCTGCAATAAAAGAAGGTGTATCTAAAGATGAGGCTGAAAGTCTTAAAAAACAATTAGAAGAAGCAGGAGCAGAAGTAGAACTTAAATAAGTTTAACTTTGTCCCACCTTATAATGAGGGACACAAAAATAAAGGTTTAGGTCTTTCGAATCAATTCGAAATGACCTAAACCATTTTGCGTATATAGACATTGCAAAAGAAAACTGAATTTTTAACCATTAAAATTTCTCCATTTGGCAACAACATTTACAACCGAAAGAGTAAATTTCGCAACAGCGAAAAAAATAATGGAATATCCAGATTTTTTAGATATTCAAGTAAAATCTTTCCAAGACTTTTTTCAATTAGAAACTAAAGCAGATGAAAGAGGTAACGAAGGTTTGTATAAAACTTTTTCTGATAACTTTCCTATTACGGATACCCGTAATAATTTTGTGTTAGAATTTTTAGATTACTTTGTTGATCCTCCACGTTATTCAATACAAGAATGTATTGAAAGAGGTTTAACGTATAGCGTTCCTTTAAAGGCACGTTTAAAATTATATTGTACTGATCCAGAACATGAAGATTTTGAAACCATAGTACAAGATGTATATTTAGGGGTTATACCTTATATGACTAATAGTGGAACATTTATAATTAACGGTGCTGAGCGTGTTGTTGTTTCTCAGTTACATCGTTCACCAGGTGTTTTCTTTGGTCAGTCATTCCATGCAAATGGAACTAAATTATATTCAGCCAGAGTAATTCCTTTTAAAGGTTCTTGGATTGAATTCTCTACCGATATTAATCAAGTATTATATGCTTATATCGATAGAAAGAAAAAATTACCAGTAACTACACTATTTAGAGCTATTGGTTTTGAAAGAGATAAAGATATTTTAGAAATATTTAATTTAGCTGAAGAAGTAAAAGTTTCAAAAACTGGACTTAAAAAAGTATTAAGTAGAAAATTAGCAGCCAGAGTTTTAAAAACTTGGTTTGAAGATTTTGTTGATGAAGATACTGGAGAAGTTGTTTCTATTGAGCGTAATGAAATTATCTTAGATAGAGATACCATATTAGAAAAAGAACATATTGAAGATATAATTGAATCTGGTTCAAAAGCTATTCTTTTACATAAAGAAGATAACGAAACAGGAGATTTTGCAATTATATATAATACACTACAAAAAGACCCTACAAACTCTGAAAAAGAAGCTGTAGAACATATATATAGACAATTACGTAATGCTGAACCGCCAGATTACGAAACTGCAAAGGGAGTAATTAATAAATTATTTTTCTCTGAGCAACGTTATAACTTAGGAGAAGTTGGTCGTTATAGAATGAACAAACGTTTAAAATTAGACGAACCAATTGATCAAAAAGTATTAACAAAAAATGATATTATCACGATAATCAAAAACTTGATTAAATTGGTAAATTCAAAAGCCGAAGTTGATGATATTGACCACTTATCTAACCGTCGTGTTAGAACTGTTGGTGAGCAATTAGCATCTCAATTTGGCGTTGGTCTTTCAAGAATGGCTCGTACTATTCGTGAAAGAATGAATGTTAGAGATAATGAAGTTTTTACACCAATTGATTTAATTAATGCAAAAACATTATCATCTGTAATAAACTCATTTTTTGGTACAAACCAATTATCTCAGTTTATGGATCAAACAAATCCATTAGCAGAGATTACACACAAACGTAGATTATCAGCATTAGGACCTGGAGGTTTATCTAGAGAAAGAGCTGGTTTTGAGGTGCGTGATGTTCATTATACACATTATGGTAGACTTTGTCCGATTGAAACTCCTGAGGGACCAAATATTGGATTAATTTCGTCATTATCAGTTTATGCAAAAGTAAACTATTTAGGTTTCTTAGAAACGCCATATAGAGAAGTAAAAGAAGGAAAAGTAAACTTAGCTGACGAACCTATTTATTTATCTGCCGAAGAAGAAGAAGGTAAAAAAATAGCACAGTCTAATTTAGAGTTAAACGAAAGCGGTGCAATAGCACTTGATAAAGTTGTAGCTCGTGAAGAAGGTGATTTTCCTGTAGTTGAAAATAAAGAAATCCATTATATGGATGTATCTCCAAATCAAATTGCTTCCATATCGGCTTCGTTGATTCCTTTCTTAGAGCATGATGATGCAAATAGAGCCTTGATGGGATCAAATATGATGCGTCAAGCAGTACCTTTAATGAAACCTCAATCGCCAATTGTTGGGACAGGTTTAGAATTTAGAGTTGCAAAAGATTCAAGAATTTTAATAAATGCAGAAGGTAAAGGAGTTGTTACTTATGTAGATTCTAATAAAATTACTATTGAGTACGAACGTACTGAAAATGAAAAAGTAGTAAGTTTTAAAGAAGATACTAAAACATATCCATTAATCAAATTTAGAAAAACAAATCAAGGTACTTGTATTAACTTAAAACCAATTGTTGAAAAAGGCGATAAAGTTGTAGAAGGGCAAGTATTATGCGAAGGTTATGCAACCGATAAAGGTGAATTAGCACTTGGTAGAAATATGAAAGTGGCATTTATGCCATGGAAAGGATATAACTTTGAAGATGCAATTGTGATTTCTGAAAAAGTTGTTCGTGATGATATTTTTACTTCAATCCATATTGATGAGTATTCTTTAGACGTTAGAGATACACGTTTAGGAGCAGAAGAGTTAACAAACGATATTCCAAATGTTAGTGAAGAAGCTACTAAAGATTTAGATGAAAGCGGAATGATTCGTATTGGTGCTCAAGTTAAACCTGGCGATATACTAATTGGTAAAATTACTCCTAAAGGAGAGTCTGACCCTACACCTGAAGAAAAATTATTACGTGCAATTTTTGGCGATAATGCAGGCGATGTTAGAGATGCTTCTTTAAAAGCATCACCATCATTAAGAGGTGTTGTTATCAATAAAAAATTATTTAAAAGAGTAGTTAAAGATAAAGCGAAAAGAGTTCAAGACAAAACTGATATTTCAAACTTAGAAGTAAAATACAATACTAAATTTGTAAATCTAAGAGAAGTTTTAGTTGATAAACTATTTTCTCTTGTAACTGGTAAAACTTCACAAGGAGTTGCAAATGATTTAGGAGAAGAAATTTTACCAAAAGGAAAGAAATTTAGTTTAAAAATGTTAAATACCGTAATGGATTTTGAGCATTTAACTAAAGGGCAATGGACTACAGATCAAGACTTGAATAACTTAATAAACCGTTTAGTTCATAACTATAAAAT
>JALSLZ010000133.1 GCA_026988075.1 Flavobacteriaceae bacterium | reverse complement strand
GTTTAGAAAAATAATCTAATTGGTTTTTTTCAATGCTACTTTTAGAACCTGTAATTGCAAATGAAGACACGACGTAAATAAAACCAGAACTCGCTTTATCGATTAATAAAACACGTTCGTTTGTTGTTTGTGGCGTTATTAAAAATACCATGTCTAAATTTAATTCAGCAAGTGTTTTTTTATATTTTAGTAAATATTCAGATAATGGTAAATCGGGTATTATAAATCCGTCAACACCAACTTCTTTTGCTTTTTTAAAAAAATCAATAGCGCCATATTGTATTACTTGGTTGTAATACCCCATCATAACTATAGGCATGTTTACTGTTTTTCTAATTTCGCTTATTTGTTCAAAAATTAATTCTAATGTAATGCCATTATTAATGGCAACTTCACTACTGTGTTGAATGGTTGGTCCATCGGCTAATGGGTCAGAAAAAGGCATGCCTATTTCAATCATATCTACGCCATTTTTTGCTAACTCTTGTGTTATTAAAACAGTATCTTGTAACTTAGGATAACCTGCAGTTATGTAAATGTTTAGTATGTTTTTTTTATTATTGAATAATTTTTCTATTCGTTTCATTTTGTTTTTTTTTAAAATAGTAGTGTTTTTGCTGCTAACTTTAATGATGCTTACATCATTTTAATGTATGTTTCCATATCTTTATCACCTCTTCCAGAAAGATTGATTACAATATTTTCGTCTGGCTTACACTCAATTTTTTTTAATGCAGCTAAAGCATGTGCCGATTCAAGCGCAGGTATAATTCCTTCTAATTTTGTTAATTCAAATGCTGCATCTAAAGCTTCTTTATCGGTTGCACCTAAAAAAACACCTCTTCCAGTTTTAAATAAATGTGCGTGTAAAGGACCAATTCCTGGGTAATCTAAACCTGCAGAAATAGAATAAGGTTCGGTTATTTGTCCTTCTTTATTTTGCATAAGTAAGGTTTTACTACCATGAATAATACCTTCAGAACCAACTTGTGTTGTTGCAGCAGTTTTATTAGTTTGAACACCTAATCCATCAGCTTCAACTGCAATTAATTCAACCTTAGTATTTTCTATATAATGGTAAAATGCTCCAGCAGCATTACTTCCGCCACCAACACATGCAATAATTTTATCTGGATAATTTCTACCTGTTTTTTCTTTTAATTGGCTTAGCATTTCTTTACTAATAACCGACTGAAATTGTGCTACCATGTCTGGATAAGGATGAGGACCAACTACCGAACCTATTAAATAATAAGTATCTGTTGGGTTTGCTATCCAATCTCTAATAGCTTCATTGGTAGCATCTTTTAGTGTTTTACTTCCAGAAACAGCAGGTCTAACTTCGGCGCCAAGCATTTTCATTCGAGCCACATTTGGCGCTTGACGCTTAATATCAATTTCGCCCATATAAACAATACATTCTAAGTCCATTAATGCACAAACAGTAGCAGTTGCTACGCCATGTTGACCAGCGCCAGTTTCGGCAATAATTCTTTTTTTACCCATGTGTTTGGCAACTAATATTTGACCGATGGTATTATTAATTTTATGTGCACCAGTATGGTTTAAATCCTCTCTTTTTAGAAATATATTTGTATTGTATTTTTTAGATAAACGTTTGGCAAAATACAAAGGCGTTGGTCTGCCAACATATTCTTTTAAAAGCTCTTTAAATTCTTTTTGAAAACTTTCTTTTTGAATAATTTTTAAGTAGTTTTCTTTTAGTTCGTGTGTATTATGATAAAGCATTTCGGGTATAAAAGCACCTCCAAAATCACCATAAAAACCTTCTTTATTAATTTTGTAGTTCATTGTAAAATAATTTTATTTTATTAATATTTTTT
>JALSLZ010000132.1 GCA_026988075.1 Flavobacteriaceae bacterium | reverse complement strand
TATTAGAACTTTTAGCAGTTTCCACACAAGAGTTTCCAGTAAGATTAGGTCTTATAAGAAAAGAAGGAGAAGGTGGAGAAGGTGGAGAAGATATCGAAGAAATTTAAGTGTTGCTGTTCAAACATATGACTTTTGTGGTGGTGTAAATAGACCCGCATGGTCTGGCTGGAAAAATAGAAGGCGAAAACGTCTTACTAAAAGAATGCATTTATGGAACAATGCAGCGTCTTTAAGAGCTAAAAAAAATAACGCATCAGTTGTAGGTAGATATAAATATGCAGGTAGAACTGCCTATGTAGAATTAAATTTTTAAAATGAAACGTATAAATATTTTTAAAAAGATGAGTGTAAGGCTCATCTTTTTTTTAAACTTTACAATTTATAGTCAAAATTCAAATTTTAAAATTTTTGAAAACTATCGTGATTATGGGTTTGGAGTTTCTTTTGCACAATTTAAAAAGGCTTCAATAACGATAAATCAAGGTAATTATATTTTGAATAATTATGCCGATACGAATTTTAATTACAGCATAAAAAAATATTTTAAAAAAGAAAATGAGTGGAGTTATTTTACTGGTTTGTCCTATAATAAAACGCCGGCTTTTAATTTTGATTTTACTTTTAAAGAAGAAGATATTCAAGGTGTTGATGATCCTTATATAGGGTTTTTTGGACCTAAAGAAGTTTATAAATATTTCTCTACTATGATTGGTGTAGAAAATAAATTACAACTTACTAAAAACATTTTTTTTAATGCTAATTTATCTTTAAATTTATCGTATATTCAAAATGGTTCCGAATCATTAATTTTATCTATATCAGATGAGAGTGAAGAAATTATAAGAGACGTAGAAGTTTTTGGCGTTTTAGTTGATACTCAAGACAATGAGATACAAGGCAGTGCAAAAATAAGTGCAGGCGTATACATCCCTTTAAAATTCTTTATGCTACAAGCCAATATATGTTATAATAAAAATTTTCAAAATATTTTTAAAGGAGTATATGTGTTTGATAATTTACTCGTTTCAGAACGCACAAAAGGCGATTATAAAGTTTCAGGTAATTATTTAGGTATTTCAATCTCCGTTTTCTTCAAAAGAAGTGAAAAAAATAAAAAATAGACTGTTGTATTTTATTTTTTCAAACTTGCTTCTCATTATCCATACATTTTTAGTATATTTGTTTCTTGTATAATTTTTACAAAAAAAGACATTAAATAATGAGTGAAGAAAAGAAAAAATCAAATTACGGAGCCGATAGTATTCAGGCGTTAGAAGGAATGGAGCATGTTAGAATGCGTCCTTCTATGTATATTGGCGATGTAGGAGTTAGAGGTTTACACCATTTAGTTTACGAAGTGGTAGATAACTCTATTGATGAAGCAATGGCAGGTCATTGTGATGTGATTTCAGTAATCATTAATGAAGATAATTCGGTTTCTGTAAAAGATAACGGTCGTGGTATTCCTGTTGGAATTCATAAAAAAGAAGGCGTATCGGCATTAGAAGTTGTAATGACTAAAATTGGCGCTGGTGGAAAATTTGACAAAGACTCTTATAAAGTTTCTGGAGGTCTTCACGGAGTTGGTGTTTCTGTAGTAAACGCATTATCATCACATTTAAAAGCTACGGTTTATAAAGATGGTAAGGTTTACCAACAAGAATATTCAAGAGGAAAAACACAATATCCTGTAAAAGTTGTAGGCGAAAGCGACGAAAAAGGTACAATGGTTACTTTTTTAGCAGATACAGAAATTTTTCAAACAGAAATAGTATTTAATTACGATACATTAGCTACTCGTATGAGAGAATTGTCGTTTTTAAATCAAGGTGTTAAAATTAGCATAACTGATAAAAGAAGAAAAGACGACGAAGGTAATTATATACACGAAGATTTTGTAAGTACCGAAGGTTTAAGTGAGTTTGTAAAATATTTAGATGCAACACGTGAGCAATTAACATCAAAAGTAATTGCTATGGAAGGCGAGAAAAACGGTATTCCTGTAGAGGTTGCTATGGTCTATAATACATCGTATGCAGAAAATTTACATTCGTATGTAAATAATATCAACACACACGAAGGTGGAACACATCTTTCAGGCTTTAGAAGAGGTTTAACACATACGTTAAAAAAATACGCAGACAGTTCAGGTTTATTAAAAAATTTAAAATTCACCATTTCTGGAGATGATTTCCGTGAAGGATTAACGGCAATTATATCAGTAAAAGTAGCAGAACCACAATTTGAAGGACAGACAAAAACAAAATTAGGTAATCGTGAAGTTTCTGCGGCAGTAAGTCAAGCAGTTTCCGAAATGTTAACCAATTACTTAGAAGAAAATCCAAGCGATGCTAAAACCATAGTCCAAAAAGTAATCTTAGCAGCACAAGCAAGACACGCCGCAACTAAAGCACGTGAAATGGTACAACGTAAAACGGTTATGTCTGGCGGTGGTTTACCAGGAAAATTATCAGATTGTTCTTGGTCTGAACCAGAAAAATGCGAAATTTTCTTAGTTGAGGGAGATTCGGCTGGTGGAACAGCAAAATTAGGTAGAGATCGTAATTTTCAAGCAATTTTACCATTACGTGGTAAAATACTAAACGTTGAAAAAGCCATGCAACATAAGGTTTTTGAAAACGAAGAAATTAGAAGTATGTATACCGCTTTAGGTGTGAAAGTAGGTACTGAAGAAGATCAAAGAGCTTTAAATACAGAAAAATTACGTTACCATAAAATTGTAATTATGTGTGATGCCGATGTTGATGGTAGTCACATTGAAACTTTAATTTTAACATTCTTTTTCCGCTACATGCGTGAATTGATTGAAAACGGAAATATTTACGTAGCAGCTCCACCACTTTATTTAGTTAAAAAAGGAAAGAGAAAAGAATACGCTTGGAACGATGCAGATCGTGATGCGCTTGTTGAAAAATTTGGAGGAGGAACAATTCAGCGATACAAAGGTCTTGGAGAGATGAATGCCGTACAACTTTGGGACACCACAATGGATCCAGCACGTAGAACAATGCGTCATATAACTATTGATAATGCAGCAGAAGCAGATCGGGTTTTTTCTATGCTAATGGGCGATGAAGTACCGCCAAGACGTAAGTTTATTGAAGAAAATGCGACTTATGCAAATATAGATATCTAAAACTAACAATTATTTAATCTTATATTAATTAAAAAATTAGTAATTATGAAAAATATTTTTATTGGCATGTTTTGTGTTTTATTTTTAAATCTAAACGCACAAAATTTTGAAGATATTCTTACTTCGGGTAAAGAAGATGCTTCTATTTATTTAGGTAATTATATGCAACCTGTTTATAAAGGGTTGATTTATGATTTAAATAACGGATGGTATCATACAGGTAAAACACATAAAAAATATGGTTTTGATTTAACCATTAATGTTGTAGCATCTATTGTACCAGAAAAAAACAAAGTATTTACTTTTAGAAATGACGATTATTCGGTTTTAGCATTAACAAGCGGATTGTCATCAGACGAATTACCAACAGTAATGGGTACAGAAAGTAGTAAAAGGATAGATGTAAGAATACCACTTGATGCAGTAGGAAATATTATTCCTCCTGGAAGTTCAATTATTCCAACAGAATTTAGAGTAGCTTCATTTGAAACAATAAATGGTATTGAAGACGAATTACCAATTGCAGCAGTTCCTGCACCAATGATTCAATTTGGCTTAGGCTTACCTTCAAAAACAGATATTAAAGTAAGGTTTATTCCAAATGTAGGTAATGAAGAAGTGAAATTTAATTTATACGGTATTGGTTTACAACACAATTTATTGCAACATTTTAAACTGTTAGATAAAAATCCAATATTTGATTTATCAATATTAGGCGCATTTACAACTTCAAAAACAACCTACACACCAAAAGATAGTAGTATTGGTGTAAACCAAGAAACTATTATTAACATTAATAGTTATACCGCACAATTAGTAGGTAATGTAGATCTTAAAATTGTTAGTTTTTATGCAGGTTTAGGCTACGTGGCAGGTTCTGCATCTACACAAGTTTTAGGCGATTATACTTTTCATTATAATTTGCAAGACAGCCTTGGTGTACCAATTGCAGGAACACAAGAACAAACAATTCACGATCCAATAAATATAAAATACAATTTAAGTGGTGCAAAAGCAACCTTAGGTATGCGTCTAAATATTGTATGGTTTAAAATATTTGCAGATTATACAATTCAAGAATATCATACCGCAAACGCAGGTATTTCATTTAGTTTTAGATAATGAAAAGTAGCACGAAAATTATTATAAGTATCTTTATAATGTTAAGCCTTAACTCCTGTTTTTTATCTGATGAAGATGTTATTTCTACAGAAGATTTATTATTAGGAAAATGGAAAATTAGCACGTATAAAGAAAACGGCACTACACCAGATACTTTTAATTCGTGTGATTTATCAACCACCATTGAATTTACAACAACAGAAATGTTGACAGATGAATTTATTAATGAAAATGACACCAATAATTGTATTTTAAACAATTCATATTCATATAGTTATTTTGTTGAAAATAATGAAATTAAAGCAAATGATATAGTTATCAAAATAATTAACTTAACTACAACTACTTTAGAACTTGCAGTTATAGAAAACAACATTACAATTAATAAAACGTACGAAAAATTAAACTAAATAAAAATAAAAAAAGATGAAAGTAACAGTAGTAGGAGCAGGAGCAGTTGGTGCAAGTTGTGCCGAATATATTGCCATTAGAAATTTTGCGTCAGAAGTTGTCATATTAGATATTAAAGAAGGTTTTGCCGAAGGTAAAGCAATGGATTTAATGCAAACAGCATCGTTATTAAAATTTGACACTAAAATCACTGGTGTAACTAGTGATTATTCTAAAACTGCAAACTCAGAAGTTTGTGTAATAACTTCGGGCATTCCTCGTAAACCAGGAATGACTCGTGAAGAGTTAATAGGTATAAATGCAGGCATTGTAAAATCTGTTTCAGCAAGTTTATTACAACATTCTCCAAATACAATTATTATTGTAGTTAGTAATCCAATGGACACTATGGCTTATCTTGTTCATAAAACAACAGGTATTGATAGAAGTAGAATTATTGGTATGGGTGGCGCATTAGATTCTGCTCGGTTTAAATATCGTTTAGCCGAAGCTTTAGAAGCACCAATATCTGATATTGATGGTATGGTTATAGGGCAACATTCTGATAAAGGAATGATTCCGTTAACAAGAATGGCAACAAGAAATGCCGTTAGAGTAACCGAATTTTTAGACGAAGAGCGTTTAGAAAAAGTAGCAGCCGACACTAAAGTTGGTGGTGCTACATTAACAGGTTTATTAGGTACTTCTGCTTGGTATGCTCCAGGCGCAGCAGTCTCAGGTATGGTTCATGCAATAGCAACCGATGCTAAAAAAATGTTTCCATGTTCTACCTATTTAAAAGGAGAATACGACTTAGAAGATTTATGTATTGGTGTACCGGTAATTTTAGGTAAAAACGGAATAGAAAAAATAATAAACATTGAATTAACTGATGCTGAAAAAGAAAAAATGCAAGTAAGCGCAAAAGCAGTTAAAAAAACAAATAGTTTATTAGAATTATAACAAATAGTTTTTTGATATTAAAAAGCCTCATTTTTCTAAAAAATGAGGCTTTTACATTCTTGAATACGTGTCAAATTGGGTCAGTTATAAAAATTATCGAACAATTAATTTACTGGTTTTTTTAAATTTTTCTGTTTCAATTAACACTAAGTAAATGCCTTTTTCTATACCATTAATCATATAATTATCTTGGTATTTAAATGTTTTTATTAGTTCACCAAAAATATTATATAACCTAATATTTTTTATGGTAGCGTTTGTTTTCACTTTAAAATAAGATTGTGTAGGGTTTGGGTAAATACTTATACTATTTTTTATAGTGTAATTTGATGTTGTTAAAGCATCGCATGCTGTTTGAGTTTCTACAAAATTACTCGTTGCATCAACACCTAACCAATTTGTAGTACTGTTTGCAGCATTATCTACAAAAATACAGTTTAGATTTGGGTTGTTTATTGTATCAAAATCTGTTATTAATCCGTTAGCATTATTTTGAATGTAAACAGATGTTAAATTATTATTACCACAATATAATTGTTCTAAAACTATATTTTGATTTAAATTAATTGTTTCTAAATTATTAGACCAAATAAATAAGGCTATTAAATCTAAATTTAAACTTACATCTATTTCGCTAATATTATTAACGGAGGCATTAATAAACCATAAATTAGGGTTTTGAGATATATCTAAGTTAGTGACTGAAGTCGACTCACAAAGTAACACTTCTAAATTTGGACATTGAGAAATATCTAAACTTGATAAAAAATTAGCTGAGCAGTTTAGATAAGTTAGATTTGGTTTGTTTCCAATATCCAAGTTACCAAAAAAAGAAATATTATAACAACTTAAATATTCTAAATTGGTGGTAATATTTTCAAAATTTAAATTTAATGATAAGTTGTCATTGCAAGAAAGATGAGTTAATGCATTGTTATTACTTAAATCTAAAAAAGTTAAACCTTCATTATCAGCAATTGTTAGATATGTTAATGCTGCAAAATCTTGAATACCTGTCATATAACCAATATTTGTACTTTGAATGGTTAAATTTGTTATTGTATTAATGTCATTTGTTAATACTTGTCCATCTAATGTGTTTTCTGAATCTATGCCTTGATTAATTAGTTCTTGTTCGAAGTTAGTGTCAGGTATTGCAGTATATTGGGCTTTTAAAAGCCCAATATTTGCAATAATAGTAATTAGTATTAAGAGTTTTTTAATTTCCATCTTTATAAATTGTTTTTTGCATTTTTGCACCACTTGTTGTTGTTTTTTCAATAATGTGAAATTTATTATTTTCTAAATTTTGCTCTAAATTGGGGTCTGATACTTCTTGATTAGTTAGTATTTTTATCGTAGGATTTGGGTTAGCTAAATTCGTTGAACTTAAAACCTTACCATTATCATATGGTTCAGTTACACAAACGATTGTAGGTCTTAAACAAGGTGTTGGTTCGTAAAAAATTACACCATTATCAATATCTGAATAACTAACTGTATAATCATCAAAAATATTAACAAGACAAGAAGGGTTAATCTGATTTATTTTAACATACCTTAGAATACCTTCATCTAGTATTCCGTATAAATCATCTTTATCAACTTGATGCGTTATATTTGTAACATTTCCTTGATAAAAACTATAATCAAAACCTGGTTGAAAATAATGATTTAAAGCAAATGTTTTTACTCTACATACTTCGGCTGTTCCATCGCCATTATCTGTTAATGAATGAATATCTTCAGAAATAGTTTCGATGATTTCTACGTTATATGGTTCGTATAAAACTGATAAATCACTTGTGCCGTTTGGTAATTTTGCAAGTGTGTTTTGTAAAATACTACTTGTATCAATAGTTTCATGCATTCTTACAGCCTGACCTTCTGTGAAATAATTAGAATACCAGCCATAACTCATATAATTGTAATTTAAAGATTCTAAATCTCTATACATTTTACCTTCTAAAATTTGATTACAATCAGATGTTAAAGAATTAATAATATCTGTCCAGGTTTCTGAAGTTAAATTAATAATTGAAATATTTCCAAAGTCATCGGTTTCTGTATAAAAATTATTACCATCTGTATAGCAATATTCTATTTTGCTTACAGAACAATGAAAGCATTCTTCATCATTATTAGTTGATGCATCAACTACACGATAATCTTCATAATAATTAAAATATGTTTCACCACCACTAATTCCTTCATGACATACATTGTACCTAAACCTATAATGACAGGCTGGAGTATCGTGTATATGATCGCCTTTAGAATTTTCTCCAGAAGCATTGTAGTTAGGGTCTAAAATATCTCTTGTAATGTTTTCACTATCAACATATTCTATATGTTTCATGATTCGATCACCTAATGGCAAATAACAATCAACAGCATCAAGATAAAGTTCTTCAAAATTTCCTGAAAAGATATGTAATAAACCTAATGAATGACCTACTTCATGTATTACTACTCTATTGGCACTAGCGGATTTAATTGCGCCGCTTGATATATAAGGAGAGCCTAAACCACCAGAATTACCAGAATAAAGAACCATAATATTAAACATATCTTCAGAAAAGATGCCTGCATCAATAAAATCTGCTTTTGCATCATTTAAATTATAAGGGATTCCATTTACATAATCAAAAGGATAATCAGTATTTTCAAGAAAACTAAAACCTCTGTATTTGAAAAAAATTCTCCACTCGTTGAATTCAATATTCATCAGAGCTATTGTTCTTAATAAATCTTGCTCTGTAACATCATGAGCACTGACTCCATTTTGAGAGATTAATAAAAATTTAACATTAATAACATATGTCGTACCATCTGTAAGAGATATTTTTTCTGATAAACCTGTATATTTAGATAAATCGTGATATTCAGGTGTAGCAATAAAATTACAATCGTAAGGTTCTGTTTGTGCTATAATATATATAGGAAAGATTAGTATTAATAGTATTATTTTTTTCATCTTATGTTTTTTAATTTAGACTTAAATTCAGTTTTTTACAGTCGCTGTTTAAGTAATTCCGACCGGTTTTAATAGTGTTATACTATTAAAGCTAAGTAAAACCTGAAAATAAAAACGTAATTTTTTTATACCATATGATAATATGGCTGAGTGGCTGAGTGGCTGAGTGGCTGAGTGGCTGAGTGTTTTTTTCATAATTTATGCTAAAATACAAAAAATATTTTTTAAAATTTATTATGCGTGCATAGTATATTTTAAAAAAAAGCAGTAAATTTGAAGCATCAAAAAAATTTAAAGATTAACTTATGAAAATTTTAGTTTGTATAAGTCACGTTCCAGATACGACATCAAAAATTAATTTTACTGATGGAGATTCACAATTTGATACCACTGGCGTGCAATATGTTATAAACCCACACGACGAATATAGTTTAACTCGTGCTATGTGGTTTAAAGAAAAACAAGGTGCAACTGTTACTGTTGTAAATGTTGGCGAAGCTTCAAGCGAGCCTACATTACGAAAATGTTTGGCAATTGGCGCAGATAATGCAATTAGAGTAAACACAACAGCTATTGACAGTTTTTCTGTTGCAAAACAATTGGCAGAAGTGGTAAAAAATGGCGAATACGATTTAGTACTTGCAGGTAGAGAGTCTATTGACTATAACGGTCAAATGGTTCCTGGTTTAATGGCAGGTATTTTAGATTATAGTTTTGTAAATGCAGTCGTTGGTATTGATGTAGATGGTAATAATGTTAAAGTTTCAAGAGAAATTGATGGCGGTAAAGAAAAATTATCAACTAATTTACCTCTTGTAGTTGCTGGGCAAAAAGGTATTGTTGAAGAATCTGATTTGCGTATACCAAATATGCGTGGAATTATGATGGCTCGAAAAAAACCTTTAACTGTTGTTGAAGCAGTAGCTTTTGAAGTAAAAACAACAGCTGCAAATTTTGAAAAACCTGCGCCAAAATCAGCTTGTAAAATGATAGACGCAGACAATGTAGCAGAATTAGTAGCCTTGTTGCATAATGAAGCTAAAGTAATTTAAAAAGACATGAAACTTAAAGGCGAAAGATACAAGACTGATTTCGTTTTAAAAAATATGTCGCATAAAAACACAAATGTACTATTTAGATAAATTCGTCTAACGTATAAAATCTAATAGTCTAAAATCTAAAAGAATATGTCAGTATTAGTTTTTGCCGAATCATCGGAAGGAAAATATAAAAAAGTTGCTTTAGAAGCAGTATCATACGGAAGTGCATTAGCCAAAGAAATGCAAACAAATTTAGTAACCTTAACTGCTTTTTGTGATGATACAAGCGAATTATCAAAATATGGAGCAGAAAAAATAATCGTTAGTAAAAGCAATCAATTAAAAACTGCAGACGCTTCGGTTTGGGCAGATTTTATTGCACAAGCAGCCAAGCAAGAACAAGCAACAGTTGTTATTTTAGGTTCAAGTGCAAACGATGTATATGTTGCGCCAATAGTAGCTGTAAAATTAGATGCAGGTTACGCTTCTAATGTAGTTGAACTACCAAACGATTTAGGTAGTTTTACAGTTAAACGTAAAGCATTTTCTAATAAAGCATTTCAATTTACCACTATTAATAGTGAAATTAAAGTAATAGGAGTAGCAAAAAACTCTTTTGGTATAAAAGAAAATAATGTAACAGGTTCGGTATCAGATTTTGAAGCCAACTTACAAAACGAGAAAGTAACATTAGAATCCGTTGATAAATCATCTGGTAAAGTTACTATTGCAGACGCAGACGTTGTTGTTTCTGGTGGTAGAGGACTTAAAAGTGGAGATAACTGGGCGATGATAGAAGAATTGGCAGATGTTCTTGGCGCAGCAACAGCTTGTTCTAAACCAGTGTCAGATTTAGGTTGGAGACCACATTCAGAACACGTAGGGCAAACAGGCAAACAAGTAGCATCAAACCTTTATATTGCAATTGGTATTTCTGGTGCAATTCAACATTTAGCAGGTGTTAATGCCTCTAAGGTAAAAGTAGTGATTAATACAGATCCTGAAGCGCCTTTCTTTAAAGCAGCTGATTACGGAATAGTTGGTGATGCTTTTGAAGTAATTCCTAAATTAGTGGAAAACTTAAAAGCGTTTAAAGCTCAAAACGGATAATTTTTATTAAATTGTGCCTTAAAGAAAGGCAGTTGTATAAAAAAAACATTCCTACTTTTCGTAGGAATGTTTTTTTTATACAGAGTTATTAAATATTAAATTAAATACAATTGAGTTTAGTACGATTAGATATTAAAGGCATTTCATACAGTCAAACACAAACAGGTGCATACGCATTAGTGCTTAAAGAAATTGAAGGCGCAAGAACTTTACCCATTATAATTGGAGCTTTTGAAGCCCAAGCAATTGCAATAGCCTTAGAAAAAGAAATTAAACCACCAAGACCTTTAACACACGATTTATTTAAAACATTTTCAGACCGATTTAAAATTATTGTAAAGCAAGTAATAATTCATAAATTAGTTGATGGTGTGTTTTTTTCAAGCCTAATTTGCGAAAGAGATAAAATAGAAGAAATAATCGATGCAAGAACTTCGGATGCTATCGCTTTAGCGGTTCGTTTTAATGCGCCAATATTTACCTATAAAAACATATTAGACAAAGCTGGTATTTTTCTTAACCGAAAAGAAGAAATAGATAAAAAAACAGAAGAACAAATGGATTTAGACGAATTTTTAAATCCCTTAGATACTATTTTAGGCGATGATTTTATGGATGCAGAAAACAATGATTTTATAGGAAATAGCTTAGATGAATTAAACCTTATGATGCAAGATGCAGTAGCAAATGAAGATTATGAATTGGCAGCTAAAATTAGAGATGAAATTGATAGTAGAAATTAATTTTTCTATAAAATAATAACAAAACATTTTAAATTAATTAAAAAAATCAAACATTATGAGTATTAAATTAAGATTAATAATATTAAATTTTTTAGAGCTTTTTGTTTTTGGAGCTTGGTTAATTTCTCTTGGCGGATATCTTTTTGGTAGCTTAAAATTTTCAGGTGGGCAAATTGGTGGAATTTTTTCAACACTCGGTTTAGCCTCTTTAATAATGCCAGCAATTATTGGGATAATAGCCGATAAATATTTAAACGCACAAAAAGTTTTAGGTATCTTACATATTCTTGGCGCAGGTTTTATGGTTTACCTTGCACAAACACAAGATTATGACACTTTTTTTTGGTTAATGTTAGGTTATTTAATGATGTATATGCCAACTTTAGGCTTGGCTAATTCAGTATCATATAGCTTATTAGATAAACATAATTACGACATAATTAAAGTTTTTCCAGGAATTCGTGTTTGGGGTACAGTTGGTTTTATTGTAGCAGAAGTAACTGTAGGTACATTAGGCTGGGCAAATAGCAATATCCAATTTTACTTTACCGCAATAGTTTCATTAATAATGGGTGTTTACTCATTTACAATACCAAATATTCCATTATCAAGTTCAGAAAACAAAACATTTACAGGACGTTTAGGTTTAGATGCTTTTGCATTATTTAAAGAATATAAAATGGCGGTATTCTTTATATTTGCAACTTTATTAGGTATTGTTTTACAAATTTCTAATGCTTGGGCATCTGCATTTTTGGGTAGTTTTAGTGCAGATTTCCCTAATTCTTTTCCTGTTAAAAACGCAAATACCTTTATAGCTTTATCGCAAGTTTCAGAAGTATTATTTATTTTAACAATCCCATATTTTTTAAAAAAATTTGGTATAAAAACAGTAATTATTTTAAGTATGATAGCTTGGTTTTTACGTTTTGGTTTATTTGGTATAGGTTCTCCAGAAGGTGTTGGTTTAGGTTACTTAGTTATGTCTATGGTTGTTTATGGTGCCGCATTTGACTTTTTTAACATTTCAGGCTCACTATTTATAGAAACAGAAACAGATAGTAAATACAGAAGTTCTGCACAAGGTTTATTTGTATTGTTAACTAATGGTCTTGGCGCTTGGGTTGGAGCGCTTGTTAGCGGAAAAGTTGTAGATATGTTTACAACTGATGCAGGAAGTGATTGGTATAGTATTTGGGGTGTTTTTGCGCTTTACGCTTTGGCATTAGCCATAGTTTTCACACTTGTTTTTAAATACAAACATAACCCTGAAAAAATAGGTAATGTTTCGCATTAAGTAGTTATAAATATTTGTTGCCAGTAATTACACTTTACAATGTAAATATTAAATGAAACACAATTAACAATGATTTTAATAACCTGAGTTCGACAATTTTGGGATGGTTAGGAGCTTTAATTTGAGTAGTAACTACTGAAGAACCTAAAAAGAAATGAATTTATAGATGTCGAGAGTGTAATTATGAAATGAGTAGCGCACAAAATAATATTACAGTTTTTGTGTGTTCAAACTGAAACAAACTATAAAGCCAAATAGTTAATGTTAATAAAACACTTTGCAAGTTTCTATAAAACGAAACTTTTATGTGTGTTTGCTAAGTACATGAC
>JALSLZ010000131.1 GCA_026988075.1 Flavobacteriaceae bacterium | reverse complement strand
ACAAAGTAGTTACTGGTTATATGTATACTGATGAACGAGGCAATAACGAAACCAAATCGCTGTTTAAAGGCTCTATTGACATAGAAACAAATAAAATAACATTTTCTGAAAGTCGAAAACTACTTACAAAATCAAATAACAAACAAGAGTCAGCTTGTTATCTTTACGGACAAATTTCATTAAATTTAACTCCAAAACTTAGTCAATTAAACGGTATATTTCACGAAGTTACTGATGCTGGTTTAAAATGTAAAAACGGAAAAATAAATCTACGAAGTCCAGACGCATATCTTAAATTTAAACAACAAGAAAAAGACAACACACCAACTCCTAACAACACAGCATCTATATTTAATTCAACCAAAACAACAACAATTAAAGATGATGAAGAGATAATTGTGTTTTGGGAATCAGAAAAAATCATTCTTTCTGTATGGGATGACATCAAAGAAGACGGCGATAGAATTACCATTACTTTTAACGGTAAAACTATTGTAGATGATTTTGAATTGAAAAATAAAAAAAAATTAATTGAAATTAATATTAAGAAACAAGAAAACAAATTAGTTTTTACAGCAACAGACACTGGTCTTATTGCAGACAACACTGCAAGAGTTGACATGTTTGACAATGAATTAAAGCATCAAATAATTACAAAATTACAGTTAAACAAATCTGTAACAGTATTAATTAAAAAAAAATAAAATGAAAAAATTACTTTTCACCAGTGCATTATTACTGCAAATAACTTTGGGATTCTCACAAGACTATAAATTTATTGATAAAAATTTACATGCTATGTCTCAAGAAGAGATGATTGACCATCAAGTTACATTTTCGGCAGATACACCAATGTATGATGTTAAAGGAAACACAATTGACCCATCTCAAATTAACGACCTAATGGTTAGTGGTAATTTTTTTCCTATAATTTATGGCGATAAAAATTTTAAAGCACAAGCAATTGTTTTTAGAAAAGCGACTAAAAAAGAAAAGGAACAAATGCAAAATGCAATGCAAGCAAATGACCCTAATGCAAATTTTGTGGCTGGGCAAATGGCTAAAGACTTTACAGCTTACGATATTAATGAAAATAAAATAACATTAAAAAATTTAAAAGGCAAAATAGTTGTAATGAATTTTTGGTTTCCAGAATGCAAACCTTGTATAGAAGAAATGCCAGCTCTTAATAAATTAGTCGAAAAATATAATAAAAAAGAAGTTGTGTTTTTAAGTGTTACTTTTGACAAAAAAGAAAAAATAAAGAAATTTTTATCTAATAGAAGTTTTGATTACACACACATAACCGATAACGAGCCTATTTTGTCAGATTATAAAGTATCTGCGTTTCCAACACATATACTAATTGATAAAAATGGAGAAATTATAATGCGAAAAGTAGGAAACTTTGTAAAAGAGTTAGATATTAAAATTGACCTTTTATTAAATAAATAACATTTTTTTGCGTTTATGATTTTATAACAACTACTTTTTAAATGGATAAATACATTTTATTTTTTACGTTAATGTTCCCTATTGTTTTTTTTTCACAAAAAAATCAAACCAATATCAATGCAAAAAATATTATTAAAAATGTAATTCAAAACAAAGTAAACAATAACAGTAGTGATAAATTTAAGTCATTTGAATACACAAACTACAACAAGATTATTTTTAGCGCACATGACAGCTTAGTTTCAGATAAAATTGCTGTAATTACAGATTATCGGTTAAAATCTTTTTTAAAAACAAGAGCAGATTCTGCTAGTTACAAATTCAAACAAGAAATAAAAAACAAACACTTTTTTATTGCAGAAAAAATATCAAAAATTCAATTTAGTAACAATAAAAATAAAGAAACTATTCTTGCCGCAAAAATGGCTGGTTTTAAAAAACCGATTTACGAATTTTTATCACTTGGACTAACAACGCTAAATTTTTATAATAATAAATTAATACTTTTTGGCACAAGTTACGTTAGTCCATTAGCAAAAAATGCATTTAAAGACTACAATTACTCCATTAAAAAGACAACTTCAAAAAATTTTGTGATTCATTTTAAATCTAAAAAAAGAAAAAAATCTGTTGGTTTAGAAGGCGATTTATTTATTAATAAAAATAATTATTCACTTACTAAAGTCAATACCAAAATCAATGGAAAAGTTGCTGTTGAAATAACTCAAAACTATAAATTACTTGCTAACAACAATCATTGGTTTATTAAAAATACAAACATTTTATTATCAAAAGGAACCTCAAAATCAAGTATAAAAGCATTTCGTATTTTAATTGGTTTTAGACCTAAATATTCGGTAAGTAAATTTAACCCTGAAGAAGTTAGTTACGTTCAAATTTATTCTGAAAATGATGCAATAATAATTAACAAACCTATAAAAATTAAGCGCAATGATTACGCTATAAACATTGACGAAAAAGCAACTGACAGAAATTCTAAATATTGGGATTATCAAAAAAACACAAATAGATTAAAGGAAAATAAAACCTATGATTTTTTAGATAGTATTGTTAAATCTCAAAATATTGAACGCAAATTAACCATTCTTAAAAAGATAATGAAAGGTAAATTTGCAACAAAAGTACTTGACATAGATTTAAGTCAGCTTGCAAATTTCAACAACTACGAAGGTTTTAGATTAGGAATTGGCGGCAGCACAAACAATTGGCTGTCATCAAAATTCAAATTATCAGGTTACGCAGCATACGGTTTTAAAGATGAAACTTTAAAATATAAATATGGTGCGGATTTTTTAATTAATAAAAACTCAAACGCATGGATTGGTGCAAGTTATACTAATGACTTATTTGAGTCTGCCAAACCAAGACTCTTATTTAAAGATGATAATTTTGCACTTATCAATCCGAGAAACACAAATATTAGCTTATTCTACAAATACAAAACAACAGAAATTCATGTAAATCATGACATTGCACCAAATTTAATTACAAAATCGCAAATTAGCACTGGTAGTTACGAAAATCAGTTTAATTATAGTTTTATTAGCAGAACAAAATTATTACACAATTACAAATTAACGAATTTATCTTTCGGTTTAGTTTGGACTCCATACAGTAAATACATGCAAACACCTGTTGGTAAGATTTCTATAAAGAAAGATTACCCAAAAGTAAACTTTGAAATAACAAAAAGTTTTGACAATATTTTAGATGGCGATTTTAGTTACACACAAGTACATTTAAAATTAAACCATCAAATAAAAACGATTAAAAGCGGTTCTACCCAATTTTTATTTAAAGCAGGTTATATTTTTGGAGAAGTACCATTTTCGCATTTATACAACAACCTGCCTAATAATTCGCTTACAAATCCATGGAGAACAAGAATTAATCTTTCTGGTACAGATGGTTTTGAAACAATGTTATTTAATGAGTTTATATCAGATAAATACGCCTCAATACAAATAAGACAAAATTTTGAAAAATTTAGAATTGGAAAAAAATTCAAACCAAAATTAAGTTTTATAACTCGTTATGCCATCGGAACAATAAAAAATCCTCAAAACCATAGAGGTGTTAATTTTCAAAGCATTGAAAAAGGCTATATTGAATCTGGTTTAGTATTAAATCAACTATTTTATGGTATTGGAGTGAGTAGTTTTTATAGGTATGGTAATTATCAATTCAATAAATTTGAAGATAATATTACCTTAAAAATAACGTATGTTATTGATTTACTTTAATAATTCACAAGTATTTATTCGTCTTTAAACACAATTTTTGCCTTTTTATCATTTTTTACATTAATAAATAAAAGAGTTATCGTTTCTTTGCCAAAAATAAAAATTGAATGCAAAAAAAATCTTTAAAATACGATACAGCAAATTGCTCAAACGATATTTTAAAAACATTGTTGTATTTTGATATATTTAAATACCCATTAAGCATTGATGAAATAACACAATTTAGTTTTTTTTCAAAAGAAAAAATTAAGAGTGCATTAACTAAATTGGTTTCAGATAATATAATTTATCAACATGATGGTTTTTACAGTCTTAATAAAGGTCTTAATTCAATCAAAAAAAGAATTAAAGGCAATAAGCAAGCAAATATTGTATTAGAAAAAGCTAAAAAAACAGCTTCTTTTATTAGTCAATTTCCGTTTGTTGAAGGCGTTTTTATTTCAGGATCGCTATCAAAAGGATATTTTGGTGATGATGACGATGTAGACTATTTTATTATTACGAGTGCCAATAGATTGTGGATTGCACGTACTTTACTAATCCTTTATAAAAAAATATTTTTATTAAACTCTAAAAAATATTTTTGCGTAAATTATTTTATAAGTTTAAATACGCTAAGTATTCCTGAAAAAAATAGATTTACAGCAACCGAATTTGCAACTTTAATACCAATGAATGGAAATGGTGTCTATAATAAATTACAAGATTATAATAAATGGGTTTTAAAGTATTTTCCTAATTATAATCAAAACAAAAAATCAAAGCCAATTAAACCTAATTTCTTTAAACGTTTACTTGAGTTTTCGCTTAACGGAAGCATTGGAAATTTATTAGAAAATAAGTTTATGACCGTTACCAAAAATCATCAAAAAGCTAAATTTAAAAAATTAATTAAAGCTGATTTTGACATTGCTTTTAAAGGCGATAAAAACATTTCAAAACATCATCCAGACAATCATCAAGTTAAGGTTATAAAAGAATTGAATAAGCGCATAGTAATGTTCAATAAAAAACATCAGTTAAGTATAGCAATAGAAGAATAATAATATTTACTCGATTATAACAAAATGGCAAAAGTACTATTTACACATTCTTATTTTTATAAAATGGATGCCAAACAATGGAAAAATCAAACTCCATTTTTGCCATTAGGCACTATTTATGCTGCAAGCTTTTTGCGAGAAAACAATCATAGTGTTTCTTTATTTGATACCGCATTAAAAGACGATCCAAAAGAAATAAAATCCATTTTAAAAAAAGAAAATCCTGATTTTTTAATTATTTACGATGATGGCTTTAATTACTTAACAAAAATGTGCTTAACCAATATGCGTAAAGCTTGCTTTGATATGATTGAATTGGGTAAAAAACAAGGCTGTACAGTAATTATATCAAGTTCTGACAGTACAGATCATTCAAAAAAATACTTAGAAAAAGGAGCGGATTATATTATTTATGGAGAAGGAGAAAATACATTGTTAGAATTAGTGAATTTTCTTTCTAAAAACACAAACTCGTTAGTTAAAATAGATGACATTAATGGTATTCGATTCCTAAACAACCGCTTACTAACACAAACTAAACCGAGAAAAAATTTAACAAGCTTAGATGCTTTGACTTTTCCTGCGTGGGATTTAATCGATATTAACGCCTATAAAAATGTGTGGAAAAACAGCAATCAGAAATTTACTTTAAATTTAGCGACAACTCGTGGTTGCCCGTTTCATTGCAATTGGTGTGCAAAACCAATTTACGGACAAAAGTACAATACGCATTCTCCTAAAAGAGTGGTCGAAATGATTTCGTATTTATCAAAAAAACACCATGTAAATCGATTTTGGATGTGTGATGATATTTTTGGCTTAAAACCAAAATGGGTGCAAGAATTTAGAGATTTACTTAAACATAATAATTTAAAAATTAGTTACTACATACAATCAAGAGCCGATTTATTATTAAAAGAAGATAATTTAGACGCTTTATCTCAAAGTGGATTAGAAGAAGTTTGGATTGGTGCCGAGTCTGGCTCGCAAAAAATATTAGATGCTATGGATAAAGGCACTAAAATAGCACAGATTGAAAAAGCCACCAAATTATTACATCAAAAAAATATAAAAGTTGCCTTTTTTATTCAATACGGATATTTAGGCGAAACAAAAAAGGATATTGATAAAACCATTGCGTTAATAAAAAATTTAAAACCCGATAATATTGGTATTTCTGTTTCGTATCCATTACCAGGAACACCATTTTACGATACAGTAAAACATCAATTTAAAGAAAAACAAAATTGGAAAGATAGCGATGATTTAGCAATGTTGTTTAAAAGTACATTTAATCAAGCATATTACAGAAAATTGCAACGCTATACACATAAAGAGTTTCGTAAAACACAAGGAATAACATTTCTAAAAAAGGGAATGTTTAAAAGTAAATTTAGAGCAATTGCGCTATTGGCATATTATATTCCAAGTGCTTTTATAGACAGGATTTCTTTGAGAAAAATGGAAAATTTAAACAAATGAATTTAGGTAATTATAAAAATATAGACAAAGGTTTTTCTAACATTGCCAATAAGTACGAAGAGTTAGACCAAACATCGAGCTTAATAAGCTGGATGCGCAAACGAGTAAGAACTCATTTAAAAAAAGATCTAAAAACTAAAAAAACAATATTAGAAATAAATTGTGGCTCTGGTATTGATGCTGTTTACCTTGTTAAAAAAGGACACAAAGTTCATGCTACCGATATTGCAAACGGCATGTTGTTACATGTTAAAACAAAGATAAATTCAGATAATTTACAAGGAAATTTGTCTTGTGAAAAACTATCTTTTACCGAATTGAGTAAGCTTCAAAACAAATACCATCACATTTTTTCAAACTTTGGCGGTTTAAATTGTAGCAGTTTAACCGATCTTGAAACTGTTTTTAACTCATTTAATAATTTACTTTATCCAAAAGGAAAAATAACATTAGTAATTATGCCAAAAATATGTATTTGGGAATTACTAACTTTTTTAAAAGGAAATAAAAATGCCTTTAGACGTTTAAAAAAAAATGGTGTATTGGCAAATATTGAAGGTGAAAAAGTGCGCACTTTTTACCACAGTAAAAAACAAATTAAAAACTTACTATCAAAAAAATTTACTGATTTTAAAGTCGAAAATATTTGCTTTTTTGGACCAACTGGAAATCGTGTTGATTATCCAGAAAAGCATCCAAAATTATTTAAAATATTCGCTTTTTTTGACAAGCTTTCAAATAAAATTCCTTTTTTAAAAGGATACGGAGATTACTATATAATAACAGCAACTAAAAAATAAATTTCTTATCGGTTTAACCTAACAAAAAAGAAGTAATACCCTAAAAGTAAAATATATTCTGACACAACATAAGCGTAAGCTATTTGCATAACCGTATTATGGAAAACGAAAATAATTACAAACAATACCAATAACTGTAATATAGCAGTAATTAAAATAATATTTTGCTTATCTAACGCTAATAAATAACTAAAAAGAGGCACTACCATAAAATACATTGGCACAGATAATGATAAAATTCGCAACGTTTTTGTTGCTATTAAACTATCATTAAAATTATTCAACAAATAAATAATATATGGACTCGAAAACCACATTACACCAACTATTACAGTTGATAAAAACACAATAATTGTAGCATTTTGCAATGAAACAATATGTAATTTAATTTTTTCTTTGTTGTAAATAGGAAAGAAACTAACAAACATTGCACCAGAAACACCTCTAATAATATTCATTATTTTTTCGGCAAGTGTATATAGAGTAACGAATTCATTTCCAATAAAAACACTAATAATTGGCAATATAGATGCTGGTTTAAGCATTGAAAAGAAATTCACAAAAAACAAATTAATGGTTTCTTTTGCAAATGCAAGTATTTTATTTACGCTTAGCATTTCAATTTTTAAAAAGGAATTATTTATTAAAATAAAATATCCTATTAAAACAAGCAATTCTGAAAAACCTAAAAAAAAGTTTATATAATTACTATTAGAAATAAAAATGACACTAATTAAAAATACTAATTTACTTACTAACCCAATTTTAAAATTTAGTTTATTATTTTCTAATGCATTTATAAACAAAGACGGATTAATAATTTTAGGCAGTAATAATAATAAGCTAAGCAACCACAATTTTAAAAACGAATTAAAATAAATGCATACAATCACTATTGATAAAACACTTAAAAGTAATGATATAAAAAAACGCAAATTTACTACCAAGCTCCATAATTTTATAAAAGCTTTTTTATCATTGCTTATTTTTTTAGATTGCGTTGGTACAAAGTACATAAAACTATAATTAGCAATACTTGCCAACATTAAAACAAGCGCTTGATTCGTAAAAACAACCCCTAATTTTTCTAAACCAAATTTTGAAATAAGTATCGGCAAACTCAAAAATGAAAATAGATATCCTAAATTATTAAGTAAAAACAACCAAATAAAATTATTTCCAAAACGTGTTATATAGCTCTTATTTATGATTTTATTTTTTTTAAGGATTTTAATTGTTCTTTTTTTAATACACTTATAATTAAAAATGGAATTTTCCATCCAATTAATTTGTTTAATTTCAAAAGCACGAACAACACTTTCTGTTTAAAGCTAATAGTATACTTTTTAGACCTACTTTTTAGAGCATCAACCTCATTCTCAAATTTACGCAAAACCTCAATTTTATGCTCTACCCTATTCCAGTCAATTTTTAAACTTAAAAATAAATTCAACAAAGTATGCAAATAACTTATTACTAACTCTTTTTCTAAAATAACATTAGGTGCAATTAACTTTAATTGTTCTTTATACGAATAAGAACAATCATCAATCATTTTGAGCGAAACTACTTGACGTGTAAGTGAATTATTTCTACAATTTATTTTTAAAATACTATTGTTTATTACAGAAATTTTTAAAGTTAACTTTAAATATTGTAGTATAAAAACATCGTCTTCTTTCCATGATTTTACAGGAAACTTACATTGCTTAGCAAATTTTGTTTTAAATAATTTTCCCCAAACTGTTGGTATTAATTTATTCGTAATCACATACAAAATCGCCTTATTTGCATCAATAACATTTTCATTATTCCAAGAACTTGATTTTACAAATTGATTTTTTGCATCTATCATTGTATACATCGCAATAGATAAATCGGTTTTTTCTGTAATTATGTTTTTTACAAGAATATCAATAGCCCAAGTTTCTAATTCGTCATCAGCATCTAAAAAAGCAACGTATTTTCCATTTGCCTTTTCCAAACCAATATTTCGTGCATTTCCTGGCCCTTTATTCGCGATAGAAACCAATGTACAAAATTTATTTTCTTTACAAATAGTACCCGCTATTTTTTGTGATGTATCGGTAGAGCCGTCGTTAATTAATATAATTTCAATATTAGAATAATTTTGATTTAATACCGATTTCACAGCGTTCATCAAACGCAATTCTTCATTGTAAAAAGGAATAATTACAGTAACTAAAGGTAAATTCATAATTTAAATTGAAGTTATTTTTTTTATAGTTCTATCAATTATTGCTGTTAAATTAACATTGTTTTTTGGAGGAATCCATACTCCATTTTCAATAGCATCAGATGCTACTAAAACACACATACAATCCAAATTATAGAATTGAGAAACAGCAATAATAGCAGCAGATTCCATATCTATTAAAGAAGCACCTTTATCAATATATTTCTCTACTAATGTTTTAGTTTCTCTATATGGAATATCAATAGACACTACTGTTTTTTCCTTTAAATCTAAGTCCATTTTATATTTATTAACCAACTCACTATTAACAATATATTGTTCTTTATCAAAATAATAAAAAGGCACTCCAGATATTGCTAATGCCTTAGTTATTAAGTACGAATTTCCATCTTTAATTTTATTTGAAAGAATACCTGCAAAACCTATAAATATAATATTTTTAACACCAAAAACTCGTAATTCTTCAATATGAGTAACAATTGCCGAAGCTCCAATTCCGAAATTAAAACTCAATAAAAAATCTTTATTTAGAAGATAATTATTTCCTAACAGACCTTTTATTTTTCTATACTTAAATTTTCTAAAGCCCTTTAACACATTGGTAGCTGGTGCTAAAATAACCGTTTTTGGTAATTTATTAAAGTTATATGAATTGCTCTTGGTCTTCCAAGCTACTATTTTAGTTGCAGTTAAAATTGATTTTTCATTATAAAATTTAAAATTCTCTTTAAAAAAAGACATGGTATTCAACTTAAAATTACTTGGTAAATGTAATGTATTTAATACTAAAAAAACAAACTTGCGATTCCTAAATTTATTTGTATTTTTACAAACTATATTATTCATTACAATAATTTGAATATTATTTAGTTTAAAACTAAAGAGAAAAATTTACGATTTGAAAAAAACAGCATTACATACCATCACATTATTAGTAATATTAAGTATTTTTTTTAGTTGCTCAACACGAAAAGACAGATTCTTAAATCGTGCATTACACACAACAACTACAAAATACAATGTGCTATACAATGGCAATCTTGCTTTTGATGAAGCAAAAAAAGAATTAGATAATAGCTATGAAGATAATTTTTATACGGTATTACCTATTGAACCACTTAAAATAGACATCAAAAAATCTATCGAATTACCTCCTAAAAGCCCAAAGTCAATTCCGAAATCAAAAAAAAATTCGAGTAACAGTACACTATCTACGGCAACAGGTTTTGCTAGAGCTGAAGAAAAAGCAGTTAAAGCTGTTCAAAAACACGCTATGAATATTGGCGGAAAAGAAAAAAACAAACAAATTGATGACGCTTACTTTTTGTTAGGAAAAGCACGCTACTTTGATCAAAGATTTATTCCTGCTTTAGAAACATTTAAATATATAATTAAACATTACCCAAAATCGCCTCTTTTTAGCGAAGCAAGAATTTGGGAAGCAAAGTGTTTAACGAGATTACGAAATGAAGACGAAGCAATTTACAAATTAAATTTACTTTTAGAAATAAAAGACACACCAGACCAAATAAAAAATGATGCTTTAACAGCACTTGCAATGGCGTACACGGCACAAGACAGTACGCAAATGGTTATTAATTTATTAGACTCCACTTTACAATACAAAACAAAAAACCACATACAAAAAGCCAGAAACCTTTATATTTTAGGGCAATTATATCGTAAAGAAAATAAAATAGACTCATCTAACATGGCGTTTAATAAACTTAGCCAGTTTAAAAAAGCACCTTATCGTTTTAAAATCCATTCTCAATTAGAAAGAGCAAGCAACTACAATAAAGAAGTTGATAGCACGCAATCTATGGCTAAAAATCTTGAAAAATCAATTAAGAACAGAGATAATAGACCATATTTAGATGAAATTTATTATAGATTAGCAAAAATAAATTTAGCAAACAATCAAGACAAAAAAGCCATTTGCAGGTTAAAAAAATCATTACGTACTAAAATTACACATACTCCATTACAAAGTTTAGCGTACGAAGATCTTGGTAATATTAATTTTGACAACGCAAAATTTTTAAATGCTGGCGCCTATTATGATAGCGTACTTGACCTTGCAGATAACAAAAATACAAAACATATTAGACGCTTAACACGAAAAAGAAAAAGCTTAGATAAAGTCATCGCTTTAGAAAACATATCAACTCGTAACGACAGCATTCTTAACTTAAGCGCAATGAGCAAAGAAAATCAAACTGCTTATTTTGAAAAAATAATTAAAGAATTAAAGAAAAAAGATGAAGAAGCAAAAATTATTGCACAGAACAGCAATCTAAATAATACTGGTAATTCATTTATTAACCCAAGCTCTAAACAAAGTGCCAGCGGAGGAAAATTCTATTTTTACAACGCACAAACCGTAGGTTTTGGTCAATCAAGTTTTAAAAAGATTTGGGGAAACAGAAAACTTGCTGACAATTGGCGAATTTCTGAAAAAAACACAACAAACCAAGATGATAAAACAACAGAAGACGAAGAAGAAACCGAAGAAATAACTGCTGACAAAAAGTACGATATTGAATATTATTTAGCACAAATACCAACTGATAAAAACGTAATTGACAGTATCTCTAATCAAAGAAATGATGCCTATTACAAACTTGGACTAATTTACAAAGAGAAATTCAAAAAAGACAAACTTGCAACAACTAAACTTGAAAAATTATTAAATTTTTCGCCTGACGAAAATTTAATATTACCAACTTATTACCATCTATACAAAGCTTTTGAAAGCTTTGATATGACTAAAAGTAATTACTATAAAGGCAAAATAACCGCAACTTATCCTGAATCACGATATGCTCAAATTATTAACAATCCTGATTTTATAGCAGAAAATGATTCAGATGAAAATTCACCAGAAGGTAATTACAAAAAAACATATGCCAAATATCTTGATAAAAAATACAAAACAACACTTAATGATTGTGAATTATATATTATAAAATATTCAAATACAGATATCATTCCAAAGTTTGAATTATTAAAAGCGTATGCAATTGCAAAAACAAAAGGAAGAGAAGAATTTATAACAGCGCTAAAATTTGTCGCAACAAATTATCCTGATTTAGAAGAAGGCATTCATGCAAAAAGAGTCTTGGCAAGTTTAAATGGAGAAACAATAGCAACCAAAAAAAACAATGCTGACAAGAAAAAAAGTCTTAAAAAACGCATAAAAGAAAAAAAGAAAAAGAAAAATATACTTAAAAAAGGTGGCAAAAAAGATTTACCATCCGATAAAAAAATGCTTGAAAGAATAAAAAATAAAAACAAACAACCAAAAAAATAACAATTAAAACTAAGTATTATGTTTTCAGATAAAAAAAACAGATCAAGCAACAACACACAAACAATTGCAGGTAGAAATGTCATTGGTAAAAGCACCACTTTTGTGGGTGAAATAATATCGGAAGGCGATTTTAGAATTGACGGCACCATAGAAGGCTCTATAAAAACTACAGGACGATTAATCATTGGTAAAGAAGGTAAAATTATAGGTAAAGCAACTTGCTTAAATGCTGATTTTGAAGGTCATTTTTCAGGCGAATTAAATGTAGAAAATTTATTAACCCTAAAAGAATCTGCCAACATTCAAGGTGACGTATCAATGGAGAAACTTTCAGTAGAACCTGGAGCTGTTTTTAATGTAAATTGTAAAATGAAAGGCGCAGTTAACTTACATAAAAATGAAAAAACAAAAGTCGAAAAAACAGCCTAACAAATTCATACGTCTTACTAGTATTGGTCTTCAAATGGGAGTTACTGTTTATCTGTTTGCACAATTAGGTAAATGGTTAGATTTAAAATATCCGCATGAAAAACAAATCTATACTTTTTTGTGTGTTATTTTTGCAGTCG
>JALSLZ010000130.1 GCA_026988075.1 Flavobacteriaceae bacterium | reverse complement strand
AAATATTATAATTTTATTGCTGTTAGATGAAAAAAGTCAAGGCAAACTCACACTTTATTTTTTAATCTATCAATCAAGGACTTATGTTTTTATACTTTTACATTTTAATTGTTATTATAAAAAACAATCCCTTTGTTTAAAGCACTTATCAATTTTTAATTTTAAAGTGAGAGTTTGCCTTGTGAAAAAAAGTTGATAAATCTATGTAAAATGTAAAAAGAGTACTTTTTAAATGATATAATTGTTATTAATATAAATGTTTTCGGCTGATTGTTAGTGTTTTTTTATGACTTGTTTTGTGTTTTTGAGATGTGTTATTTGTGTAATTCAAGTTGCAGAAAAAAGAGCTATAATCTAAAAAAATGAAGTATATTTACATCCAAATTTAATAAGACAAATAATGAAATTTAATAAGAGTGATATTAATACTGTTTTAGAAACAATAACTGCACCTGGAGAAGGTAAAAGTTTAATTGAAAGCAATTCTGTAAAAAACATTGTTATATTTGGAGATGAGGTTGTGTTAGATGTTGAAATAGGAAACCCAACACTTCAAGCAAAGAAAAAAGTTGAAGTCGAAATAATGAAGGCAATTCACGATAAAATAAATCAAAAAATTGTTGTTAAGGTCAATGTAAAAGCAAAAGCAGCAGCTCCAAAAGCGCCAACTATATCTGCATTGTCTAAAAAATTACCAGGTATTAAAAATATTATTGCAATAGCCTCAGGAAAAGGAGGCGTTGGTAAATCTACCGTTACCGCAAATTTAGCGATAAGTTTATCTAAAATGGGGTTTAAAGTAGGCGTTTTAGATGCCGATGTTTATGGGCCTTCAATGCCTATTATGTTTGATGTTGCTACGGCAAAACCTTTATCTACAAATATTCAAGGACGATCTAAAATGGTGCCAGTAGAAAATTACGGCGTAAAATTATTATCATTAGGGTTCTTTACAAATCCTAATGAAGCAGTTATTTGGAGAGGCGCAATGGCCTCAAAAGCTTTAAATCAAATGATTTTTGATGCGCATTGGGGTGAATTAGATTTTATGCTAATTGATTTGCCTCCAGGAACTGGAGATATTCACTTATCAATAGTTCAAGCTATTCCAATTACAGGAGCTGTTATTGTTAGTACACCTCAAAATATTGCAGTAGCAGATGCTAAAAAAGGTGTTGCTATGTTTCAACAACCAAATATTAATGTGCCTGTTTTGGGTATTATTGAAAATATGAGTTATTTTACACCAGCCGAATTGCCAGATAATAAATATTATATTTTTGGTCAAGATGGCGCTAAAAATTTAGCCGAAGATATTGATACCGAATTTTTAGGAGAATTACCTTTGATACAAAGTGTTAGAGAAGCAGGAGACATTGGTAGACCAGCAGCAATGCAAGAAGGTTCTCTTATACAAGAAGAATTTGCAAGTATTACTAAAAAAATGCTTACACAGTTGTTAAAACGTAATGAAGAATTGCCAGAAACTGAAGTGGTTAGAATAACAACAATGAGTGGTTGCGCTACGAAGTAATAAACAGATAAAACTGAAAAGCTTCTCATTTTATTTTGAGAAGTTTTTAATTGTAAAAAAATATGAATGATTTAGAAAAAAAAATTAATACAGCTTTAGACGAAATCCGCCCTTTTTTATTAAATGATGGTGGCGATGTTGAATTGGTTTCGTGTGAAAAAGGAATTGTTAAAGTGCGCTTGTTAGGCGCTTGTCATAGTTGTAATATTAATAAAATGACACTAAAAAACGGCATTGAGGCCACAATAAAAAAATACGCACCTCAAGTAACTGAAGTTATTGCTATATCATAATAAATGTATGTTTTCTATAAATAGAATTCATAA
>JALSLZ010000129.1 GCA_026988075.1 Flavobacteriaceae bacterium | reverse complement strand
TCGAAGAAGTACTTGTTTCTTCGGATGTTGGGGTAAATACCACTTTGAAAATAATAGACCGTATAGAAGAACGTGTTGCAAAAGACAAATACCTTGGTACAGAGGAGTTAAACAAAATACTTCGTGAAGAAATTGCCGCTTTACTAGCTAAAACCAATCACGGAAACGAAACCGAATTTACTATTCCTTCAGATAAAAAACCGTATGTAATAATGGTCGTTGGTGTAAACGGCGTAGGAAAAACAACAACCATAGGAAAACTGGCTAATCAGTTTAAAAAAGCAGGTAAAAAAGTAATGCTCGGTGCTGCCGACACCTTTCGTGCTGCTGCCATTGATCAATTAGAAATTTGGGCAAAACGCGTAGAAATCCCTATTATAAAACAACAAATGGGTTCTGACCCTGCTTCTGTGGCTTTTGATACTTTGCAATCTGCTGTAACACAAGATATAGATGTTGTGATAATAGATACCGCAGGAAGATTACACAATAAAGTAAATTTAATGAATGAGCTTACTAAAATAAAACGTGTGATGCAAAAGGTAGTCCCTGATGCGCCTCACGAAGTGATGCTTGTTCTCGATGGTTCCACAGGGCAAAACGCTTTTGAGCAAGCAAAACAGTTTACCAAAGCAACCGATGTTACTTCGCTTGCCGTAACCAAACTTGACGGCACTGCAAAAGGTGGTGTAGTTATTGGTATTTCTGACCAATTTCAAATTCCTGTAAAATATATTGGCGTAGGAGAAGGTATTGATGACCTACAAGTATTTAACAAAATAGAATTTGTAGATTCGTTTTTTAAGCAATAGTTTACATATTTTTAGTAAATAAACATTAGCGAAAAGTAAAAAGTAGCTAAATGATTAAATAAACAGAACGTAAACATTACACACTTATTTAGGCTTTTCATTACAAAAATTATACTTTATTGTTTATTTTAAGTTTGTTACGGCAGGAAAGTACGGCACTAAGTTTAATAATTGGTGAGTTTTTGTATATTTGAAGTGTGGAAGTCTTAATAAAATTACAGTAGAGTTGTTATGCAACCATTAACGAACTAGCGTTTGAACGCTTTAATAAAATGAGATATAATTTAAAAAGACATAAGATTTTAGAAAGTTTATCAAAAAACCATTTTGAAGCAAACTCAGAAAAACGAAGTGAAAATTTCAGATTAGGTTTGTCTTTTTTAGAAATAGATAGAATTTTAAAAGTAAATCCGTTTATTAGAGAAAAAATATGTTCTAAACTTTTATCGGAAAAAGAAATTGGATACACCAATACACAAGTTACTGGTTTCTTTTTAACTGATAAAGGGTTTGATTCGTATAGTTCTGAAAAATATATTATTGAAAACAATAAGATTATAGTTAAATATATTAAGAATTTTGTTCAAATAGCGATTCCTATTTTATCTTTGGTTATTGCAGTCTTGGCTTTGTCTTTAAAGTTTAATTCAATTACTAAAAATATTGAGGAAAAAGTAAATTCAAAAAATGAAAAACAAATAAAATCTATAGAATTAAAATTAGATAGTATTCTGAATTTGCAGAACAAAAAGAAAAACAGCTCCAATACTCTAAATAGTAAAAACGACTGAATAAAGTTAATTATTTAAACTTATTAATTGAATTTAAGATAATATACAGATAATTGTCGTTTTGTACTTAAGCTAAATTTACCACCTTTACAAACTTAAGTGTTGAACCTAAATTTCGGCATTTAAAGTTCGCAACTACTGTTATACCAGTCATTATTCCATACAAGTCCAATACAAAAAATGCGCGAATAAACATATTAATCACCGCAAATAATAATGTGAATGTTTTTCAAAAAAAAAAAAAAACGCTACCCTTTTCTA
>JALSLZ010000128.1 GCA_026988075.1 Flavobacteriaceae bacterium | reverse complement strand
AAAATTACGGCAAATTGTTGTACGATAACTCGCAAATACGGTTGGAAAAATAAAGTGTCCATTTTGGTAAATTTGTAGCTTTCGTTTTGAATGAAATTAAAATAAAAATCAATTATATTGGAAATCAATAACGATAGTAAAACCAATTTAATTCCTTTTAAATTAGTGATTATATACGCAATATTATGTAGTAAATGATAGGGTTCATTAATACCGTTTTCATCCTTAAAACTAAAAAATGTAAACACCAATACCAACTGAATTGCTACAAAAAAACCATAGTGAATACTAAAAAATATTGGTGCAAAAATACCGTCTTCAGATCGTTTAATTGTTCCTTTAGATTTATTGTATCTATAGACTTTATATAATTTAAAAACGTGCATTATTCCGATAATAATCGTTTCAAAGAAAAAAGCAAAAATAATACTTTTAGCATCTGCTCTACCAGAAACCAACAAAGCAAGTATAAATAAAAGGTTATACCAAACAAACTGATTTTGCTTGTTTGGCATAACATTAATTTGTGGTAAAATAGCTTTTTTTTGTAGCATTATTTAGTGTCGTTTTTGGCTTTAAATAATTGTTTTTTTAAAATTTTGATGATGATATATACGTTGCAATTTCATCTGGTAAAAACTTAGCGTAATAATCTTTGCTATTTTTTAATAAATCTAATAAATACCAATCTTTTTTAAATTCTTTATTTTGGATTGCCAATATTTCTTTAGTACCTTTTAAATAGATATTTTCACCATCACGAGTAATTTTAGCACTTTTAAATTGTTTCTTTAGTATTTTAAACATTTCATATACATAACTATCAAAATTAGCTTCCGTTTCTTTCTCTTTTTTAATAAAATGAAATGTCGTTTCGGATTTATAAACTACTTTAGTGTACGTTACTTCATTAAAACGGATACTTTTTTTAATTTCGTTTAATTCCATTTTGTCAAATTTAATAGTCATTTCACTATTATTAAATTGTTTTTTTATCTGCGTTACTTTATCACTTTTTGATGTTATTGTAAACAATTTTGGATAAGTAAAATCCATAATTTTATCATAATCTTTAGATGCCTTATGTAATTCTTTAAAATAGTTTTTAAAAAGTTTTTTTATTTCTTTGGATTGCTTTTTGGTTAATGTAGTTTCTGTAACTGTTTCTTGTGCGTTTACTTGAAAGGCTGCAAGAAAAATAAATAGGTAAATTAGGTGTTTTTTCATTTTAAAAATGGATTTTAGGCAACAATTCATTAGGAATATTTCTTGGGTCATAATCTTTTCGTTTATAGCTGTTTTGGTTCTGTTTCAAAACAAATAGCAAGGCTAAAAAAGATACAATTAGTACAACACCAACGTCATATTTTCCTGCAATAAAAGTTCCGATAGCAATAGATAACACTGTAAACAATAATATAGAAAACACAATTAATAATACTTTGTAATAACTAACTCCTGCTACAAATTTTATTTTTTTTGATGCAATTTTCTGATGCAATTTCTCTACAAAATCGCTATACGTTTCGCTTCTATCTACAAATGCTCCTGCGGTTTTTACACTTTGATTAACCAACCTGATCTTGCCTTCATTATAATGCATAGTACAAATAAATTGCTCGGGATTATACCTAAACTGTGGAACGTGTTGTAGGTTAATTTGATAAATACTGTTCAGTAAAACCGATTGTTGCCCTTTTGCTGAAATTACAGAAATACTGTTTTCATTGAGTATCACTTCTTGTTCTTTTGAAAAGATATTTAATCGGCTTTTATGTGCTATTTTATTGTTCATCTATTTAAAATTTTTAGCTAAATATGCAGCAACTTCCTTTTCTAAAAACATTTCATAAAAAAACGGACTATCTTTTATATATTCTATCATT
>JALSLZ010000127.1 GCA_026988075.1 Flavobacteriaceae bacterium | reverse complement strand
TATTCTTTTTCTAATAAATATACATAGCGAATTTTCCCATTAAACATAGCTTCTGTGTAATTTTTATATTTCCAATTATTTTTTCGCATAAAATTTAATGCGTGTACCATCGAATTGAATTTCATAGTTTTTTCTTCGGAATTTTTAATTGGATCTGCAAAAAATTTGGCTGGCTGTCCATAATCTATATATACTTTAATTTTTTTCCAAAGATAGAAGTGTTTACACCAATTAGTTGCACGTAGTTTATGTCTAATTTATTAACATCAGTTTTGAATTACTTGCGAAAAAGAAAATTGAACAATTAAACTAAATACTATTGTTAATACTGCTTTTTTCATAATAAAAATTTAATAATTAATACCAACTCTAAAAATTTTATAGTTAGTTTTTCGGCTTGTTTCTAACTTTAGTTATTTAAAATATCCTTACAGGTCTTGTTCGTAATTGGTAACAAATACCTATTTCACCTGAAACACCTTGATCCATATCATAATATATTCCTATTTTATCACCGCAAACAGTATTATCATAAGTTGTAAACGAGCTCCAATAGTTTACATAAACAGTACTTCCTGTGTAAAAATTACCTAAACCATTTAAGTGAAGATTACTGTGCATTTGAACGAGTTGAGCATAGGTCGGAAGATGCCAATCATCATATCCGTTATATGTTGAGTTTTCATACAAACTATTTGCACCATTCCAGCTTCTTTGAGTATCAATATTTACTGCAGAAACTATAAATCCATGTAAACCATCACAGGATAAACCACCAATTATTCCGCCTTGATACCATTGTCCGATGGTATATGGTGATGCGTCTGCATTTGTTGTAAAACTTACTTCATCGGCAAGACTTTTTCCTCCTGCATTTATAACATAAGCACGAACATAATATGTGGTTGTTGGACTAAGATTTTCCATTGTTATAGAAAAGGTTGAACTTATTCCTGTGTAATCAGATATTAGTTGATTATCGTTTTCTGTTACTCCACTTTGAATAGCGTAATAAATGCCACGTTCAGTAATTTCTGATTCACCATCATCAGTAATATGAACATTTATTTTTCCTAAAATATCTGTTACACAACCAACTGAATTTTCAATTGTTGCAAGTTCGTTTACAATTGTTACACTTCCTGTTTCTGTACAGCCTTTTCCATCAGTTACAGTTACGGTATATGTTCCTGCATCAAGTGTTCCTGCTGAACTTGCAGAACCACCAATTGTGCCTGTTGTCGCTCCATTACTCCATAAATAAGTGATAGGTTGTGTCCCACCATTTTGCTGTACCCAAGCATTGTGATTATTTGTCCATGTATCAACTTCGATACTAAAACCAGAGCAATCTGTATTTTCTTCATTATTACCATCACTATTACATGATAAAGCAATGAATAGGATTATTAATAAGGGCTTTAAATTTTTCATTTTTTTTGATTTATTAAATTTTTAACTATTCAAATTTAAAACCTAAAAAGATTATTATAAAACAATAGTGGTATGTGTTGTTTTTTTAATGAAAGCCAAGCATGTTTTAATGATGAATTATTATTGATAAAGTGAATTTATGCGTTTTGTAAATTCTTTTTTATAAGTATCTTTAATGATAAATTCTTGATTCATTATTGAGATTCGAGAGCCGTTTATGCGACCGTCTAACATATTAGAAGATATATTTACAATATAACTTTCGTTAATTCTTATAAAATAATACGGTAGTTTTTCTAAAATTTCTTTTAATGATTTTTTTAAAAAATAATATTCTTTAGATTTTGTTAAAAACCACAGGTAATTTGCTCGTAATTCTTCTTTTTTTTCATCTTCATTTACAAAGGGTCTAACAGTAAAATAAGCAATATCTTCGTATTTAACAGGAACTTTTGTAACACCTCCATTGCCATATTTTTTAACATCATCTAAATAGCCAACTAAGCCTAAAACACCTTCTTTTGCAACTGTTTTCACAAATGTGTTTCTATGTAAAACCGTCTGAATTGATCTTACTAATTCTTTTGAATCTAATCTTGGTTTGGTTTTTACCATAAAATGGTCGTGATGTGTGTTTAAACTTTCATAAAATGTTTGGTCATCATTAAAATCTGTTACATAGATAAAAGGAATATTATATGTTTTATGTAGCATTTTACCTAAATCTAAGCCTGTTTGTTCTCCTTGTAAATCAATGTCAAGCAAAACTAAATCTGGTCGTTTTTTATTAATGCACGCTATTGCATCTGCTACACTTGGTGAGTATTCATCAACTGTATAATGTTCTTTTTCTAATACTTTTTGCATTCTTTTATACAACAATGCTTCGTCTTCTACTATTAATATATGTGCTTTTTTCATAACTTATATTTTAGGGAATTCTATTTGTAAATTAACGCCATTTGTACCATCAATTTTAAATGTGCCTTTTAATTGTTTGCTTAATAATTGCATTACATCTATACCAAAAGAGTTTAGTTTTGATATATCTAAATCTTTTGGTAGTCCTTTTCCGTTATCAGATAAAGATAGTAGGTAATTTTTATTTACTTCTTTTAAGCTTACATTAATAACACCGTTTTCTTTATCTGTAAAAGCGTATTTGAATGAATTTGTTAAAAATTCATTAATAATAAGTCCTATTGGAAATGATTTTTCAACATCTAAAGTAAAAGAGTCGTTAATATTATTATTAACTTGAATATTTTTCTGATTAAAGGAAGACTGAACATTATTAGCTAATTTTTCTACGTATTTTTTAAATTTTAAATTGGTAATATCTGTATTTTGATACAGTTGTTGGTGTACTTCATTTATACTATCAATTCTATTTTGTAAATCGGTTAGCTTTAGGGTAAATTTTTCATTGTCAAATTCGTCTTTTATATCTTCTATTAAAGAATCTATGATGGCTAAATTATTTTTAACTCTATGATGTAGATCTTTTTGTAAATTTTCAATAATTTTTTTTTGTTTTTTGTTTTGTTGGTAGTAAAAGCCGAAAACTCCTAAAGTTAATAACGATGCTAATAAGCCAAAAGCAAAGTATTGTTTTGTTTTAGCTTCTTTTTCAAGTAATAATGCTTGCTCTGTTTTTTCTGCTTTTAATTGTAGGTTTTCTTTTTCTTTTTTTTCGGTTTGGTATTTGGTTTCAATTTCTGTAATTGATTTTATTTTGTCTTTATTAATTATAGAATCATTTAAAATTAATAATTCATCGTATATTTTGGATAGCGTATTCGTTTTTTTAAGTTTTTTTAAAATTGCAATTTTTTCAACCAAAGATTCTTTAATCAAGTTTTGATAATTATTGCTTTTAGATAGAAAAACAGCTTTATCAATCATTTTATTTGCTTTATTGTTTTGATTTTCTATACTGTATATTTTAGCAATCGTTAACCATACACTTATTTTTGTATATGGATCGTCTACTTTATTAATGCTTTTTAAGGCTTTATTAGCGTATAATTTTGCTTTTGTAAAATCATTTTTATTTAAATATGTCGTTGCAATATTATTATATGCTATGACCAGTATTCTATTAGAACCAATTGATTGTAATTCTATTTCTGCTTTAAGTAAATACTTTAAGGCTACATCGTATTGATTATTTAATAAATAAACTTCGCCTAAACCAATATAAATTGAGCCAAGACTACGAATATCTTTATTGTTTTTTTCTAATGTTAATGCCTCATTAAAATATTTTAATGCCTTGTCATAATTTTTTAATTCTTTATAACAATTAGCAATATTATTTAAGGTTACAACGCTACTATATACTTCGCCTGCTTTTTCATTCAGCTTTTCTGATTTGATGTAAATAGCTATAGCTTCTTTGTATTTTCCTGTTTTTAAATATAAATTACCTAAATTTATATAGGTAGATGCTATAATAGTCATTGCCTTGTTCGTTGTTTCATTTTGTAATTTATCTATTACTTTTTTATAATAGTATTTAGCAGAATCAACTTCATTGATGGCCTCATTAAAAACACCTAACAACATGTTAATATGACCAATTGTGGCTTTTGGGTGTTTTGTAAATTGATATGTTTTAAACCCTTTTTTGATCTCAATTTTAGCGTTTATAATATCTCCTTGAACATAATAAGAAACACTTTTAGCAAACTGAATAGGATAAATAGTATCAAAGTTAATTTTATTTGCTGTTTCTAATGCTTTGTTAAGATATACAATTGCAGAATCACGAGGTATTGGCAAATTTGCAATATCTAAATAAGTTTCTATTTTATCTCTATTACTTTGATTAACTATTTTTTGTTTTAAGCTTTTTAAATCTTGTGAAGACATTAATATAGTGATGAAAAAAAATATAAAGAGTGTTAGTTGTTTCATAAAATATTGATTTTATTTATGTTATAAATATACGTTTTTTAATTTTCATTAAAAATTGAGGTGTTTCCACTTGTAAAGACTATGTTTTCATTAAATTTTAAAAAACAAATAAAGCGAACTTACTTTTTAAATAGCTTAAAAATCTATTTTAACCCGAATTATTCACGAAATTTCTATTACAAAATCAAACTGTCTGTTATAATTGAAAATGCTCGAAATTTATTTAGCTTAAAATTGGGCTGTAATTAACTTACACATTAAAGGTGTTTATGAATCACTTCGAAAAAACTTCTGTGCTCCCCAATTTTATTGGTGTTTTGACTTTCCATAACAAAAACCTATGAATAATTTGGGTTAAAGGTGTTTTATTAAAAATTAAAGACAATAAACTCAAATTGGAAAGATCAAATTTTTTTTAATCAGAATAAGTGTTAATTCAAAGATTAAAATGGCTGTTTCAGTCTAATTTGTTATAAATTAATATGAGTTTTTGTTACTATTGCAGTGATATTAACAAAAACAAAACAATAATGAATTCATTAAAAGCAGTAGCAGTATTTATGGTATTAATTTTTACGGTTTCGTGTAGTAATAAAGAAAATAAATATAGTGTACTATCAGAAGTTCCTGATTTAACAATGCCTAAAAATAATTTAAATTTTAAAGAAATTGAAGATTATAAAAATTACAAAATAATAGGAACGCATTTTAGAACCGATAAAAACGAGTTGCGTTATATTCTTGCTAATGATATTGCCTTTAAAGCATCTAATGAAAATAAACCGTTTCCGGAAGGAAGTAAAATTGTTAAAATTGGTTGGAGTACTAAAAAAATGGCTAATTTTAATCCAGCGCTCGAAGCAAAAGAAGTACAAAGAGTTGAGTATATGATAAAGGATAGTAAACGTTTTTCTAAAAATCCAGGAAATTGGGGTTATGCTCGATTTGTAAAAGCCAATGGCAATTATAAAAGTTGGAGTAAAGGAACGGTAAATTGTATTGTTTGTCATAATTTAGCAAAAGATAATGGTTACGTTTTTACTAAATTTCAAAAACTGTATTAAACTAATTTTTACCAACCCGTTTTTTAAAGGATGTTAGTTTTGCTTTACTAATAATAATAGCAATAGGAGATATTGGTTTAACACTCACTTTTAATTGTGTGTTACCGTATTTTTCGATTTTATCTATTGATTTTATAGAGAGTATTACTTGCCTTGAAACTCTATAGAAATCAATTGTATTTAAACTATTAAAAAGTTGATCTAAAGTAAGGTTAATAGACGATTTTTCTCCGTTATGTTCGTAAATGTAAGTCATCCGATCTTGCGTATATATATAGGCAATATCATTAATAAAAACAGGTGATAGTTTAGTACCTTTATCTACCAAAAGGCGTTTTATTTGTTTTTCGTTTTGTGAATTATTTAAAGTATTTTGTATTGTATTCAGTTCATTAAAATATTTTTCGGTAGTTATTTTATTGTTATCTGATATTTGTTGTAGGTTTTTTTTATTAATTAAATTAAGAAAGAAAAACAGTAATAAAGCGCTTAAAAGCCAAATCAAAACAAATGTAAAAAGTAATTTTTCTTTTAAATCATTAATAATGCTTTTGTGTTTTTCAATATTAGCATGCGAAGCAATAATCCAATTGCTATTTTTTACGGGACTTAAATAAACAACTTCGGTATGTTTTTTCATTTTCCGAATTCCGCCAGTTGATTTTTTATTAATTATAGCGTTTTTAAAATTATTTTCGATTTCAAAATTAGAACCTAATTTAAGAATAGAATTGTTTTTTAAAAGTGTTTTTCCTATTTTTTCTTTGTTTGGATGACAAATTTCTTTACCAGTATTATCAAACATACAAACAAAGCTATTTGCTGTTGAAAAATTTTCTATACTGTTTTGTAATTCTATTAAAACTTGATTTTTAGAAACATTATTTTCAAGTCTTGTTTCTAAAATACGAGCTATTAAATCCGCTTGATTTTTAGAAGTATCTATTTGTTGTTGTATTAGTTTATTGGTTGTTGAAGTAAATATGTAATTAAAACTAAAGTAATAAATGGCACCTAAAAACAATAAGATAATGGGTAATAAAAATTGGTTAAATTTCATTTTAAATGTGTATAATATACATTGCAATATATAACAAAAGCCTCTAAATCATAAAATTTAGAGGCTTTTGTCATTTAAAAAATATATTAATTACTTTTTTACTTCGTCTTTAGTTGAGGTTTTTTCTTTTTTTACCGCATCCTTTTTTACTTCTTCAGATTTTGTTTCTTCTTTAGTAGATGCATCTCCTTTTTTATATGAATTATTTAAAGCCGTTAAAATAGTTTCTGTAAGATCAACTTTATCTTCACTATACATTACAGCGCCATTTAAATTTACAGTACCAAAAATGATTTGATAACCATTCTTTTTACCATAGTCTTTAACAAAGTCATTTACATTTGTAGCAATTTCTTTAATGACTTTTTGACCTTCATTTTGAATTTGATACTGTACTTGTTGTTGCTTTTGTTGAATCATTTGTTGTTCTGCACCTAAAGCTTGTTCAGTTTGAGCTCTTTTTTTAGATGACATTTTTGAAGCGTTTTTTTGGTATTCACCAACTTTTACCTGAAAAGCTTGTACCAAAGCATCAATTTCTTTTTTAGAATTTTCTTCTGTTACTTTAATTTTTGCTTCAGCATCAACTGTTTCTTGATATTCAGTTATTATTTTTTCGGTGTTTATAACACCAAATTTTGGTTGTGTACAAGACGCTAATGTTACTACTGCTAATAATGCAATGATTACTTTGTTCATTTTAAAATATTTTTTAGTTAAAATTTATAATGCAAACTTACTATTTATGGATTAATTATATCTAAAATAAATTATTTTTTTAACTATATTTCTAAATCGTTAAAATACGATAAATTAAAATTTAGTATTATTGGTGTGTTTTTAGAACTAAACTTAATTGCTTATATTTGTTCTTTATGAAAAAGTTGGTGTTGTTTGTTAAGGTTTTTTTATTTTTCATGTTGTTAACGGTTAATTTAACATCATGTAATTATGTATTTAATCAATTCAATAATAAAAATGATGAGATAAAACCAATTATTGAAACTATTGATTTTTCGAGTGTAGATGCATATCCTTTATTAAAAGATTGCGAACAAATTGCTATACGAAACCTTCAAAAAGAGTGTTTTTATAAGTTATTATCAAAAAAAATAGAGCTGTCTTTAAGTAAAAAAAACATTACTTATTTAAAAGCTAACACAGATACTATATATGTAAAAATCATTGTTAACTCTAAAGGCGTAATTAGTGTTAAGTCTGTTAGTAATCTTAACGATATTGAATTAAAAAAGGCAATTATTCAAAGTATTGATAGTTTACCTCAAATTAAGCCTGCAATAAAAAAAGGAATTCCTGTTACTACCGCATTTATTTTACCGATAGTTTTAGTAACGAATGGCTAATTTTTTCAATAATCTTAATACTTCAACATAGAGCCAAACAAGAGAAACTAAAATTCCCCAAGTAGCAACCCATTCCATATATTTTGGTGCTTTGTTTATTTTTTTATCGATGTAGTAAAAATCTAATAAAAGCGAGAATGAAGCTACACTTGCAGCAATAAATGTAAAACCAATAGCAAGCCATGATGTTCCATAAACAATACCTAAACGGATGCCAAATATACGCAAGATAAAACTTATTAGGTAAATAATCATTATGGTAAAAATGGCACTGTAAATAACAGATCTAAATTGATGGGTTACTTTAACTATTTTCCATTTATAAAGAAATAGCATCACAAAAAAAGAAATGACACTAACTTTAACAGCAATAGTTGGTAAGCCTTCAAATTTATTATCAGCGTAAGCAGAAATACCACCTAAAAAAAAGCCTTTTGCTAATGCGTATATTGGTACAGTAACAGGCGACCAACGTTTTTTATACGAAGTTAAAATAGAAAAAAATAAAGATGTAACAATACCGCCATAAATATAATATTTTACATTTTCGCCTTGTTTTATTAAGTTCCAAACGTAATATGTAGAAAGTGTTATTAAAAATAAAGCATATAAGGTTTTTAACAAAACACCATTCAAATTCATTTTATCGTTAGAATGCGATAGATTATTCCAAAAATACGAATTAAATACAGGATTTGAAGTTTGCATAATTATTTTGTTATTTTATAAAGCAATTCTGTTTTTAACCAATGATTATCTTCAATAGATGGATGTTCAAAAGTTCCTTGTTTTTTCATACCAATTTTTAACATTACATTTTCTGATTTGCTATTTTTTAATGGCGTAATACTATATATTTCTTTAAAATTAAGTTCTTCGAATCCGTATTTTAAACATCGTTTTGCTCCTTCGGTAGCAAAACCTTTATGCCAACTTGTTTTTTGTAAACGCCAACCAATTTCTATACAAGGTGTAAAATACGCTGTAAAACTGGTATTTATAAACCCAATAAAGCCAATGAAATTATTAGTGCTTAGTTCGTCTACAGCAAAAAAAGTAAAACCGTAATTTACATAATGTTTTTTTAGCCTATCTGCCAACGTATCGCTTTCTTTTTTAGTAGGCGTTTTAGGAAAAAACTCCATAACATCTTTATCGGCATTCATTTTTGCAAATGGTATTTTGTCTTTTTCTTGCCAATTTCTAAAACCCAAACGTGCTGATGTAAAAAGATAGTCCATAATATTAAATTTTATTTTTTTAATTGCTTCTACTACCAATTCTGTGGAGTTTTAAGTTGTTAAATAATTATTTTTATGATATTCAATAAGTTTATTAATAGGTCTTTGTAAAACACCATGAATATTTAAGTCTTTAGAAAGAGCAATTTCGGTTAATATATCTTCAAAATAAAAAGCAATAGAACCAATAAAATATATTGGCACATTGGTTTTATTAAAAGGTAATATGTGTCTATCAAAAAACAAGGTAAATCCGTTTTTTATAACAGAATTTATGTATTTATCCGTTTTATAAGCGTACATAAATTTAGCAAATGTACCTAAATATGCATTTGGGCTATTTTCTTGATATAAATTTCTTTTAATTTCATCTGCATCTAAATTATATTGTGACGCAAATGTTTTTGCTAAATGCGATGGCATGTTTTTATAGAAGTAATCTTGCAGTAATATTTTGCCAAAATAATTTCCACTTGCCTCATCCATTAAAATAAAACCTAATGAAGGTGTGTTTTGATGAGCTGTTTTACCATCAAAATAAGTAGCGTTAGAGCCAGTTCCTAAAATACATACGATGGCTTCTTTGCCTTTTGATGCAGCATAAACTGCCGCCATTATATCTTCTTTCACTTCTATTTGTGCATTATTAAATTTTTTTTGAAATTCATTACTTAATAATGCACTCATTTTTTTACTGCTACAACCAGCTCCATAAAAATAAATATTGGTAATATCATTTTTATATTTATTTAGCGTAGCATTACGATTAATGCGATTTTTAATTTCTTCTGTAGAAATTATTACAGGGTTTAAACCTTCGGTTCTCGTTTTAAAAACCTCATTGTTATTGGTATCAAATGCAAACCAATCTACTTTTGTAGAACCACCATCGGCAATTAAGATCATAATTTACTCTTTAAATTCTAAAATTCTACCAGAAGACCAAGGTGCTTTTTGTTTATTTAATGTTTTTTCAATTGCTGTAATTTGTAAATTAATTGATTTTAATTGGCTAATTATAGGCTTAATTTCGTCTTTAATTATTTGATAACCATCTTTTTGTTTTTGGCTAATAGCCGAAGTAGATTGGTTATGTAAATAAATAATTTGTCCTAAACGTTTATTTATACTCATTGGTGCAGGTTGTGTTTCTTCGTAACTTGCTTTTGCTGCCTCACCATTTAAACGCCATTTAATTAAAGATAAATGTTGAGCTATTTTTTCTAGTTCAGATGAAATTTCATGTGGAATATTAATGGTTTTTATAGATAATAATCGCAGTGCGTTTACTTTTTTATTGGTTTCTTGAAAAAGGGCATTTGTTCCCCAAGTTATTCTACTTAATTCGTCTAATTTTTTATAATAGGTTTTAAGAGTAAGTTCACTTTTGGCTGGTAATGTGCTATTATTTAATCTTTTTATTAAGAATTTTTGTTTTGGTACTAAGTTTTTAAGGTCGTTATTATGGACTAAATCCATTTGAACAAAATACGTTCCAGGTACTACTTGAATGCCGTTGCTTTTATTATCTAAAGGTTTAAAAGTATCATTTGGATACACAGGATAACTTCTCGTACCACTTAGATTCCATGATAAACGATTCATACCTTTACTTGCTTTTTTTGTTATTCGCCTAACTTCATTATTTTCAGCATCAAAAATGGTGAATAATAAATAAGGAGCAAGCTCGTTTTTTTCGTCGTATAAATTTTTTGGTGATGGAATTGAAATAGGTGATTTAGACTTAATTAATTCCTTTTCATTTTTTCTACGTTTTTGTTGTGCTGTTTGAGGAATATCTTTTATGTAATAAGTAAAAGTTGCTCCAAAAGGTGCGTTTTTTGCTTTATATTCCATTGATCCAGCCCAATTTCTACGAGTTTTTTGTGTGTATAATAAAGCATCTTTTATTGGAAATATTTTTGCTTTTGAAGTTTCTAAATTCGTTAAATTACGTAAAGGAGTATAATTGTCTAACACATAAAATCCACGACCAAAAGAGGCTAAAACTAAGTCGTTTTCACGTTTTTGAATAACCATATCGCGAATAGCAATTGTTGGTATTCCATTTTTTAGCTGATGCCATTTTTCACCATCATTATCTGAATAAAAAACACCAAATTCAGTTCCTACAAATAGTAAATTTGGGTTTACATGATCTTGTTCAATAGTATGAACTGTTCCGTTTTTAGGTAAATTACTGCTAATGCTTTTCCAAGTTTTTCCTTTATTGGTACTTTTAAGAATATAAGGTGTAAAATCATCCCGTTTACGGTTATCAAAACTTGCATAAACAATGTTTTCATTGTGTTTGGAAGCTAAAATATCGCTAACATAAGTGTATTCTGGCACCGAAGAGAAGTTGGTTGTTTTTTGCCAATTTTGCCCATTATTTTCGGTCATTTGAATAACACCATCGTCAGTACCAACGTAAATTAAGCCTTCTTTTTTAGTTGATTCTGTTAAAGAAACCGCCATTCCGAAAAGAGATGTTGAAACATTTTTAGCAACCGCATCAGTACTCCAATAACGATCCATTACCAGCCATTTGTCACGAGATAATTTTCTGGTAATATCATCAGAAATTACTTGCCAAGTATCGCCTCTATCGTCAGATTTAAAAACTTTGTTCGAAGCCATATATAAACGTTTATTGTTGTTTGGGCTCAAAATAAAAGGTGTGTTCCAATTCCATTTGTAGGTGTTTTCATCTTTTCTTGGTAACGGTTTAATTGAAATTCGTTCTCCAGATTTTTTATCAAAACGAAATAAATTACCATATTGATATTCAGAATAAACAATATCTGGATTTGTTGGGTCAATAGCTTGCCAATAACCATCGCCACCAAGTGTTGTATGCCATTCTGACCTTGAAATACCGTCTTTATAAAGTGTTTGTGATGGACCACCAAAACTATTATTATCTTGTGTTCCTCCATAAATGTTATAAAATGGATAATCATTATCTACATTTACACGATAAAATTGAGTAACAGGTAAATTTGTTTTAAAAATGTAATTTTTTCCGTTATCGTAAGTTTCATAAACGCCACCATCGCCACCAATAATAAAATGATTTGTGTTTTTAGGGTTAATCCATATAGCATGATCATCAACATGACGCTTGTTTCTACCAATCATTTTCCAAGTTTTTCCGCCATCACTTGAAATTTTTGAACGTGTTTCGGTAGCATAAATAGTATTTACATCTGTTGGACTACAAACAATTTCGCAATAATATTGCCCACTCGTATTATAGTCACTCATTCTTTGCCAAGATTCGCCTTGATCAGTAGAACGATAAAAACCACCTTTATCCATTGCTGCTTCAACCATTGCGTATATGTAATTGTGATTAACTGTTGAAAGTGCAATGCCAATTCCACCTTTATCTACACTTGGTAAACCTTTTGTTAATTTTCGCCAAGTTGTACCAGCATCGGTAGATTTCCATATATTAGATTCTGGTCCGCCACCAATTCTTATGTGTACATGTCTTCTGCGTTGTTCGGAAGTAGCGTACATAACATCTGGATTTTCTAAATCTATTATTACATTATTTACACCAGTGTGTTTACTTATATTTAAGACTTTAACCCATGTTTTTCCACCATCGGTAGTTTTGTATAAACCTCTATCTTCGCTATCGCCCCAAACAGAACCTTCTGCGGCTACAAAAACAATATTTGAATCTCTTGGATCAATAGCAATCATACCTATTTGACGAGAATTTTTTAAACCCATGTTTTTCCATGATTTTCCGCCATCGGTAGTTTTGTAAATTCCGTCACCATAGCTAACACTACGTTGATGGTTGTTTTCGCCAGTTCCTGCCCAAATAACATTTGAATTTTTCGGATCCATTTTTAAACAACCTATTGAATATGAGCCTTGTTTGTCAAATACTGGTTTGTAAGTTGTACCGTTATTTGTAGTTTTCCAAATATGTCCAGCAGCAAAAGCAACATAATATTCATTAAAATTATTTGGGTTTACGGCAAAATCTGAAACACGACCAGAGGCAAAAGCAGGACCAATATTTCTAAATTTTAGATTAATTGGTGATTTGTCTTTCTTTTCATCTTCTTTTTGTGAATATGAAGTCGTAGCTAATAAAAATAAACTGATACTGATTACTTGGATAATTTTCATAAGATATATTGTGGTTGAACTACAAATTTAATAAAAGATAACTTAAATTAACAGTTTTAATTTTTATTTGATGCCTTAGATAAAATTAATTGGTTTTAAATCGCAACAAAAAGCAAGTTTTTTCTTTTTATAAAA
>JALSLZ010000126.1 GCA_026988075.1 Flavobacteriaceae bacterium | reverse complement strand
AAAGTTTCTGTATTCTCGGGCATTATTTGTTTGAAGTTTTTAACATCCGATAAAAAATCGTATAAATATTTATTATTTTTATTGACAGAGATGTTTGGTGTTTCTAAATTCATAATCTATTATTGTGTGTTAATTAATTAGGAAAAATATTAATTATGGTATGTAAGTTAAATCCATTTTTCCGTTATATATTACAGATTTTTAATAGGTTTGTTTTATTGCTTTCTTATTGTATTATTAATAACCTTGTGTAATATGTTGCAGCTTGGTTTTGTTTAAAATTTTTATTTTTTTACCTTTTAAGCTAATAATGCCTTCCTTTTTTAATTGAGATAAGAGTCTAATACTTGACTCTGTTGCAGTTCCTATTGCGTTTGCAATTTCTTCTCTGCTTAATTTTATATTTAAACAGCCTTCATTATCTGTGCCAAAAGTTCTATCAAATAATAATAAGGTATCGGCTAAGCGCTCTTTTACATTTTTTTGAGCCATGTTTGTTATTGAAATATTGGCATTGTCTAAATCTTCACAAATAGTTTTTGTGATTTCTAATGAAAATTTAGTGTTGTTTTTAAAGCTGTTTTCAATATTCTCTTTTGGTATAAAACACGCTTGTGTATCTTCTAAAGCAGTTACTGTTAAATGTGCTGTAGTTCCGCTCATCACAGAACGCTCGCCAATTAAATCTCCCTTTTTAATAAACCGTATAATTTGGTCTTTGCCATTAGGTGATAGTTTGGTGACTTTACATTTTCCATTTCTTACACAAAAAATTCCATTTAAATGTGCGCCTTCTTTAAAAATGGCATCGCCTTTTTTGAACGACATTACCTTTTTTGTATTAGAAATTCCTCCTAATTCTTTATCCGTTAAGGCATTTAGAAAATTTGAATTTTTAATCGAACAAGTTTCGCATCTACTCATAATGTTAAGGTATGGTTTAATATTACAAAGTTACTTAAAAAATACGGAGTATTAATAAGTTTTATGATTTAAATAAAGTAACAAATGTTGCTTAATTGCTTGCTGTAATTGATGTTAAATGAGTATTAAAATTTGTTTCCGTATAAAAAATGTAATATTTTTGTAGTCTTAAATAAAACGAATATTTAACCATGGCAAAAGAAGTATGTTATCATTGTGGCTTGGATTGCCCAAACAAAGAACTACATATTGAAGAGCGTTTTTTTTGTTGTAATGGTTGTAAAACAGTTTTTGAAATTTTAAATCAAAATGAATTAGGTTGTTATTATGATTTTGAAAAAAACCCAGGTACAATTCCTTCCGAAATTAAAGGGAAATATGATTATTTAGACGTTGAAGAAATTACAGAAAAATTAATTGAATTTAATGATGGCAATACATCGGTTGTTTCTTTTTATTCTCCAAATATGCATTGTAGTTCTTGTATTTGGGTCTTAGAAAATTTGAGTAAAATAAATAAAGGTGTTTTAAAATCGACTGTTAATTTTCCGAAAAAGAAAATTAGAATTACGTTTAAAAACACTAAAATCACGTTAAAACAAGTTGTTGAATTGTTGGCGTCAATAGGTTATGAACCTTACATTAGTTTAGAAGATGCCGAAAGTGGGAAGGACAATGCAAATAAAACATTAATTTATCAATTAGTAATTGCAGGTTTTTCTTTTGGAAATGTAATGTTATTATCGTTTCCTGAATATTTTCAAAGTGAGGGTTTTTGGTTAGATAAATACAAATATCTTTTTAGGTATATGATGTTGGTATTTTCTATACCCGTAGTTTTTTATTCTGCAAGAGGTTATTTTGTTTCTGCTTATAAAGGTTTAAAACATAAAATTTTAAATATTGATGTGCCTATTGTATTGGGTATTTTAGTGCTTTTTATTAGAAGTGTAATTGAGGTTGTTTTTGATTTAGGGCAAGG
>JALSLZ010000125.1 GCA_026988075.1 Flavobacteriaceae bacterium | reverse complement strand
AAGTTTTTGATGATAACTGGAAAAAAAGAGAACTTAAACAAAGAATGCGACATATTACTTTGTCTTTAAACAACCAATTACCAACTAATTATAATGATAAAATTGATATTGTGTTAAAAATCATTAATAAGTTAGATAAAAACCAAGTAAAAGGTCAAAGTTTTGAGTGGATGTTTTTACCTGAGTTTTTAGAGTTGTATGGATTAGATAATTTAGAAACCTCAACAATTGCCTTAGAAAAAATAACACAGTTTACCAGTTGCGAATTTGCCGTTAGACCATTTATTGTTAAATACCCTGAAAAAATGATGCATCAAATGTTAATTTGGTCTAAACATAAAAACAAACACGTTAGAAGGTTTTCCTCTGAAGCTTGTAGACCAAGATTACCTTGGGCAATGGCTTTACCAAAATTAAAAAAAGACCCAAAAAACATATTACCAATTTTAGAAAATTTAAAAAATGATGAATCAGAATATGTTAGACGAAGTGTTGCTAATAATTTAAATGATATTGCAAAAGATAATCCTAAAACAGTTATTAAAATAGCTAAAAAATGGATTGATAAAACAAAAGAAACCGATAAATTAATAAAACACGCTTGTAGAACATTATTAAAACAAGGCAATATAGAAGTAATGACTTTGTTTGGTTTTGATACTCCAAAAAACATTATCATTTCTTCATTTAAAATTCAAAACACCAATATTAAAATAGGTGATTATTTAGATTTTTCGTTTAAATTAGAAAATAAAGGGCATTCAAAAATTAAATTACGCTTAGAATATGCTATTTATTACCAAAAAGCAAATGGAATATTAACAAAAAAAGTCTATAAAATAAGCGAAAAAGAATACAAGGAAAAATCAATTAACCCAATAACTAAAAAACAATCTTTTAAACCTATTTCTACACGTAAATTTCATTTTGGTTTACACCAAATAGCTGTAATTATTAATGGAGTTGAGTACAATAAAAATAATTTTTATTTAAAAACATAAAAAGATAAATAAATCTTTTATTTTTACACCTTTAATTTTAACAATACAATTTATGAAATTTGCAAACATATACAAAGACCTAAATTATAATAATGATAGAGTTGCTATATCGGTTTTATTTGAAACAGAAACTACTAAAGAAATTCGAATTCTTTTTAAAGCAGGTCAAATAATGAAAAAACACCAGACTTCTTTTCCTATTTCGGTTGCTTTAATTGAAGGCGAATTAGATTTTGGTGTAAACAATAAAATACATCATTTAGTAAAAGGAGATGTTTTAGCTTTAAAAGGCTCTGTACCTCATAATTTAACTGCTAAAACAGATTGTATTGTTAGGTTAACATTATCTAAACAAGACACTATTGATAGGGTGAAAAAAATTACAAACTAAACTTATTACGTTATAGAATAGTTAATTAATATTTTTATTTATATTTGTAGTTATATAAACTTAAAACATTTTAACATGAAAAAAATTACTTTATTATTTATTGCATTTTTAATAGTGCAAGTAATGCAATCACAAACGGTATTATCTCAATCTACATCTCAAATTGTTGCTAATGGTGCTGTTGCATGTGCAAACTCTGGAAGTGGTTTTACTTTAGGAAATACGTATTATAGATCTTATGTGCCTTCAACGTTTGGTCAAACAGGTACAATTTCTATAAAAGGAGGTGAGTTTGGTTACACTTTTACTGATACGGGCGCAACAAACCCTACAATACCAGTTTTAGTACAAGCATATTCTACAACTGCTGCTTTTCCTGGAGGCACATTGACTGAAATAGCACAAGCTACAGTAGATATTGATGTAGCAGGAACAAGTACAGTAGTAAGTTTCGATTTTGATACTCCAGTAAACATTGATGCTACTGACGAAATAGTGGTTGGTGTTACATTTCCAGATGGCGATGTTTTA
>JALSLZ010000124.1 GCA_026988075.1 Flavobacteriaceae bacterium | reverse complement strand
TTAAAAGTTGGCGATAAATTTAACATGTGGTTTTTTAAAAGTATTGATTCTGAAGTAAATAAAATTTCAAATACAGGTGTAAAAGCAAACTCAAAAGGTAGATCGCTAAAAATAGCAGGTATTTTTAATTCAGGTGTAACCGAATACGATAAATTAAATATCATAGGCGATATAAAATTAGTACAAGGTCTTAATAAATGGAAGTCAAATCAAGTTGGAGGTTTTGAAGTGTTCATTGATAATTTTGATAATCTTAAGGAAAAGGAAAGAGAAATTTATGAATATATTGATCCCAGTTTAAATTCAATGTCAATAGCCGATAAAGATCATGGACTGTTTGAATGGTTAGATATGTTTGATGTAAATATTAGATTAATTATTATTATTATGATTATAATTTCAGGCATAAATATGATAACAGCTTTGTTAGTTTTAATTTTAGAAAGAACACAAATGATTGGTATTTTAAAATCCTTAGGAAATGCGAATCGTAGTATTCAAAAAATATTTTTATACAACGCCGCTTATCTTATTATTAAAGGTTTATTTTGGGGTAATCTTATCGGAATTGGTATGTTGTTATTGCAAAAATATTTTGGTTTGGTAACATTAAACCCAGAACACTACTATGTAAATAAAGCACCAGTTTATATAAATATTGTTTACATACTATTATTAAATATGGGTACTTTAATTTTAAGTTTATTAATGTTGGTAATTCCTACATATATTGTTAGTAAAATTAGTCCTGTTAAATCAATTAAATTTGCATAAAATGAAGAAGGTAATAGTAATTAGTTTTTTGTTTTTTTTAAATATTTCTTGTATTTCAGAACCTAAAAAAAAGACAACTACTAACAATAGTAAAATTGCAAATGTTTCAAAAAAGAAGCAAGTTCAAAATAATCCAAAACAAAAAGTAGGTAGCAATACGTATAAAAAACTGCTAAATAGAACACTTCAATTTGCAAATAATTTAGATTTTAATCTTGCATATATTCGCAATAAAGGCTTAAAAGACAAAAAATATTTAGCAGAGTTTTTAGGTTTGTATTTAAAATTGAATAAATCTGCAATATCAAAAAAGCAAAAAAAGGAAATACGTAAGCGATTAGCTCCATTTTACAAAGAAACATTAAAAGCAAGTTACCATAATATGGCAACGGTAAATGACAAGTTGTTTAAAGCAAATAGTATGTCGTATATGAGAATAATGTGGTTGTTGAATGAGTTAGGATATGATATTTCATTATATAAAAAAGAGCTTGAAAAAGTGCAAAAACGAATGGATAACCATATGAATGTTCGTGGTCCATGGCAAAGAGCTGTTTTTGATAAGTATTATGATTTTTTTAAAATAAAAAAACCAATCGCTTTAAATAATGCAAAAAAATTAAAAGGCTCAATAGGTACAAAAGAAAAATTAGTGTTTTATGATAGAGCGAAAGCTTACGAAATAACGCATTTTATTTTTGCAGCTTACGATTATGGAAATAAAAAAACACAATCAAGATTTGACAATCAAGATTTAAATTATTTAAAAGAAATTTTACCGCAAATAATAAAAAAGTTTGAGCTAAAAAATAATGATGATTTGGTAGGTGAATTATTAACCTGTCAAATATTAATAGGCGATACTACAAATAAGGCGTTTAAAATGTCGTACCAGCGACTAATGAATAAACAAAATAACGATGGCTCATTTGGTAATTATGAAAGAGGAAGAAACAAACACGGTAAAGATTTAGAATTTAGATATTACTTACATACAACTTTAGTTTGTTCTGAAACTTTTATCGAATATGAATACAGACAAGTAAAAAATATTTTTGAATAGTATAGAGAAACAATATTTAAAATTCAAAATTTAATTATTAACTTTGTAACTTGAAAAAATAAAAGAATCAACACCCAAAAATTTTGGGCTAAATAAAAACCATAATAATAATGAAATACGATATAATAATAATTGGTTCAGGACCTGGAGGATATGTTACAGCAATTAGAGCTTCACAATTAGGCTTTAAAGTAGCCGTAGTAGAAAAAGAACACTTAGGTGGAATTTGCTTAAATTGGGGTTGTATTCCAACAAAAGCATTGTTAAAATCAGCACAGGTTTATGATTATTTAAAACATGTTGATCAATATGGTTTAAAAGCAGAAAAAATTGATAAGGATTTCTTAGCTGTTGTGAAACGTAGTAGAAACGTAGCTGAAGGAATGAGTAAAGGTGTTCAGTTTTTAATGAAAAAAAATAAAATTGATATTTTAGATGGCTTTGGAAAAGTAAAAACAGGCAAAGAAGTAACTGTAACCGATACCGATGGAAAAACAACAGTATATAGTGCCGATCATATAATTATTGCAACAGGTGCTCGTTCAAGAGAATTGCCTTTTATGCCTATTGACGGCAAAAAAGTAATAGGTTATCGTGAAGCATTGGCTTTACCTAAACAACCTAAAAAAATGATTATTGTTGGTTCTGGTGCAATAGGAGTGGAGTTTGCATATTTCTATAACGCTATGGGTACAGATGTTACAATTATTGAATATTTGCCAAAAATTGTTCCTTTAGAAGATGATGATGTATCAAAACAATTTGAACGTTCGTTAAAAAAGCAAAAAATTAAAGTAATGACTAATTCAAGTGTTACTTCGGTTGATATTTCTGGTAAAGGTGTAAAAGCTACTGTAAAAACTAAAAAAGGAGAAGAAATAATAGAAGCTGATATTTTACTTTCGGCTGTTGGTATTAAATCTAATATAGAAAACATTGGTTTAGAAGATGTTGGTATTGTTGTTGACAAAGATAAAATTTTAGTAAACGATTTTTATCAAACAAACATTCCAGGTTATTATGCAATTGGAGATGTAGTTCCTGGTCCAGCTTTAGCACACGTAGCTTCTGCCGAAGGAATTACTTGTGTAGAAAAAATAGCAGGTTTGCATGCCGAAAAAATAGATTATGGTAATATTCCAGGTTGTACTTATGCAACACCAGAAATTGCAAGTGTTGGTTTAACTGAAGCGCAATGTAAAGAGCAAGGTTTAGATGTTAAAATTGGAAAATTTCCTTTTTCAGCATCAGGTAAAGCAACAGCCGCAGGAACAACCGATGGATTTGTAAAAGTAATTTTTGATGCTAAATATGGCGAATGGTTAGGTTGTCATATGATTGGCGCAGGCGTAACCGATATGATTGCTGAAGCAGTTTTAGGTAGAAAATTAGAAACAACAGGTCATGAAGTTTTAAAGACAATTCATCCACATCCAACAATGAGCGAGGCAGTTATGGAAGCTGTTGCAGATGCCTATGATGAGGTTATACATTTGTAAAATAGTATAATTTATACATGTCAAGATTTTAGAAACTGTTTGGGAAGTTAGCTTTGCCTTATAAATAAAACGCCAGCACCAATTAGTATAAGCAATAAAGGCTAATTGCTAACTTTAATGTTGGTTTTGTATTTAACTGTATCTATACCAACATAGCAACTAACTAATCCAGTTTTTAAAATCTTTGACCTTTTCTCTACTAACAATAATTGGCTCTTCATTATAAGAATTAAGTTTAATTTCTAACCTGCTATTTGTATATGAAATAATATCTTTTATGGCATCTATTTTAATAATAAATTTTCGATTTACTTTGTAGTATAATTTTGGGTTTATTTCAATTTTAACATCTTCTAAAGTATAATCAATTAAATAATCTCGATGGTTATTGGTGTGTAAATACGTAGCTTTATCTTGACTATAAAAACATTCAATGTTATTTTGATTGATGATTTTTATATGCTGACCAACTTTAATAGTAAAGCGTTTTTTATATGTTTTTTCGGCTGAATTATGAAGTAAATTTCTAATACTTTCAATATCAAAACTACTACTTTTATTTGCTTTAAATTTTTCTTGGTGTTGATGTATTGCATGGCTTAATTCGTCTGAATCGATTGGTTTTAATAAGTAATCAATTGCATTTAGTTTAAAGGCTTTTAAAGCATATTCATCATAAGCTGTTGTGAAAATTATAGCCGATTTTACATTAACCGATTCAAATATTTCAAACGACAAACCATCTGATAATTGAATATCTAACATAATTAAGTCTGGATGTTCGTTATTTAAAAACCATTCAATGGATTCTGAAACAGAATGCAACATGGTAATAACTTCAATATTATGTTCGCTCAACATTCGTTTTAAACGTCTTGCAGATGGTTTTTCGTCTTCAATAATAATAACATTCATATTTATTTAAAAATTTACTTGGTTTGCATTTTCTTGATCCATAAACTTTTTTATTTTGCGATCTTCCCAATTCGAAGTTATGCCATAAACATTAAAAGCTTGCATAATTAATGAAAATCCCCAACCTGCAAACGGAAACCAAAACCATTGTATTACACCTGGCGTATATGTTTTCCATATAAAGTACAGTATAGGTATTATAATTATAAATGAGATTAGACTACTATAAAATTCTTTTAAATCTTTCACTCTTTTTTGAGCTCTTGTATAGCTATTCTGTTTGTTGTATTGTGTGTTCATGGTATTTGATTTTTTTGTTAATAATGGTAATTTTACTTGAAATATTTTTTTATTGTTTTTTATAATAATAGGCGAATTACACACCAAAGCATATCGTTCTTTAATATTATTTAAGCCTACTTTTGTGCTTTTTTCAATATTATTTTTCGGACTTATATTATTTTCTACAACTAAATAATTATCCTCTTTATAGATAGAAATAATAAGTTTGTTATGCGAACTTATCTCATTGTGTTTCACTGCATTTTCTAATAATAATTGAAGTGATAATGGAATTATTTTTAATTGCGTTTCTAAATCATCAATAATATTAAAATCAATAGAATCTTCAAATCTAATTTTTAATAAATCCATATATGTTTTAGCAAAATTAAGTTCTTTATTTACTTGGATTAAATCTTGATTTTTTTGCTGTAAAACATACCTGTAAATTTTTGATAATTTAGTCGTAAATTTTTCTGCTTGCTTTGGATTTTCTTCAATTAACGATGTTAAAACATTTAAACTATTAAATAAAAAATGAGGATCTAATTGGTTCTTTAAGCTTTCGAATTTAGCTGTTTCTATAGTACTAATAACTTTGTGTTCTTGTATTTTTTTCTTTGAAATTTCTTTAAAAAAGTAAATAGCATGGATCGCAATTAATATATTAACTGTTAAAATAAAGCTAAACAAATAATACGTTTTGCCTGTATTTAAAAAATCTTGAAAAGTGCCATTTTCAATAAATAAAACAACAAAATATCTAAGAATAATAATACCAATCATTGTCAAGATAATAGCGCCAATACTACCAAAAATCAATCTTTTTTTAGGAAAATCATTCCACGAAATAAATTTATCAAGAACTTGAAAATATTTATAGTTAATTAGAGTTAGCACGAATGAATACATAAAATGAACACCAAATACAGCTGATAAATTACTAATACCAACCTGAAATCCATTTGTAGTAAACGATCGCTCAATAAAGAAAATAAACATGCTTATATAAACACTATACTTTGCAATTTTTACTATATCTTTCATATTTTATTATAATTAATGCTAAAATTACTATTTAAAATTTAATTGTTAAATATAAATCTTGTTTGTTTACAGTAAATTTGCTTTTTTCAAAACTTGGTGGTCCAAACATTATTTTACTATTGGTGGCACCAATATCTTCTAAAGGAATTCCTTGTTGATTAAAATCGATTTTGCCGTTTTCGTTAACATCGTGAAAACAAACTATTGAATATGTTCCGTTGATGACATTTTTAAAAGTTATTGCTGTTTTTCCGTCTGTAATTCGTCCTTTAATAGTTTGAATAGGCGTTTTTAAAAAACCATCTTCTTCAAATAATTGAAATGCAACAAAACCTTTATTAGTTGTCATATTATTTACGCTGACATTAATTTTTGTTGTGTTTTTGTTTTGTGCAAAAAAGCTAAAGCTGATTAAAATCAAAACAAAGCTTAAAATAATTCGTATCATAATTATATTGTTAAGGTTAATAATACTGCAAAGATGAATTGAATTAAGAGTTCTAAGAATTAAAAATAACTGAATTGTAGTATTTTAAGGATGAATTGTATTTTTGGTACATAGATTATTAAAAAACACTATTTTTGTTACTTAATCTAAGATATGATAAAAGCAAAGAGTATTCATAAATTCTATGATGATTTAGAAGTTTTAAAAGGAGTTGATTTAACTATTAATGAAGGCGAAGTTGTGTCAATTGTTGGTCCTTCTGGTGCAGGAAAAACAACCTTATTGCAAATATTAGGCACTTTAGGCAAACCACAATTAAATAACAACAGCACCTTGTTTTTAAATGGAGTAAATGTTTTAAAGTTAAATGATAAAGAGCTTTCAAAATTTAGAAATAAAAATATTGGTTTTATCTTTCAATTTCATCAATTATTGCCTGAATTTACCGCTTTAGAGAATGTATGCATTCCTGGTTTTATTGCTAATAGATCTAAAAATGAAGTAGAAAAAGAAGCCAATGAAATTTTATCTTTTTTAGGCTTGTCAAATAGGGTTAATCACAAACCAAACGAACTTTCTGGAGGTGAACAACAACGTGTAGCAGTTGCAAGAGCTTTAATTAATAAGCCAAAAGTAATATTTGCAGACGAACCAAGCGGAAATTTAGATACTGTGTCTGCAAAAAAATTGCACGAATTGTTTTTTACTTTACGTGATAAATACAATCAAACTTTTGTTATAATTACCCATAATTTAGAATTGGCAAATATGACAGATCGAAAAATTGAAATGCGTGATGGACTTTTAGTAGATTAACTTTAAGTAACTGGTAAAAAAATGAAAGCATTATATAATAATAACATCAGCAAAAATGAATTTTTATTTAAAAAAAATGACGTGTCAGTTTATGTAAAAAGAGAAGATTTACTTCATGAGCATGTTTCAGGTAATAAATTTCGTAAATTAAAATACAATCTCTTTGAAGCTAAAAAGCAGCATAAAAAAATAATTTTGACTTTTGGTGGTGCTTTTTCAAATCACATAACCGCAACAGCTTATGCAGGCAAATATTTTGGTATTCAGACAATTGGTGTAATTAGAGGTGATGAATTAGCTAATGATTTAGAACAGACATTAAAAAACAACGCATCTTTAAGGTTTGCTTCAAAACAAGGTATGAAATTTCACTTTATTAGCAGAGCTGAATATAGAAATAAAACAAATTTAAAATTTATAGAAGAGTTAAAAGAAATTTTTGGTGATTTTTATTTAGTGCCAGAAGGCGGAACAAATGAATTGGCGATAAAAGGCTGTCAAGAAATTTTAACCGATAAAGATGATAAATTCGATTATATTTGTTGCGCAATAGGAACTGGTGGAACAATTTCTGGAATTATTAATAGTGCTAAAAAAGATCAAAAAATAGTAGGATTTCCTGCTTTAAAAGGAAATTTTATTCAAAAAGAGATTGAAAAGCACACAAATAGTTGTAATAATTGGGAAATAATAAACAATTATCATTTTGGTGGTTTTGCAAAAATAAAACCAAATTTAATTAGTTATATAAATAGAATAAAAGAAGATTATAACCTTTTATTAGATCCAATTTATACTGGAAAAATGATGTATGGTATAAATGATTTGATAGAAAAAAGCTATTTTAAAAAAGAAACAAATATATTAGCAATTCATACTGGCGGTCTTCAAGGAATTAATGCGATGAACAGTAAATTAGAAAAAAAAGGATTGGAATTAATAAAAAAATAAATGAAAAAAATAATTATTATTTTAATAGGACTTGTATTATTGTCAAGCTGTAAGGCAAAACGAAACGCTGCTAAAACACATACTAATACAAGAAGTGTAAAAGACCGCTCATACACAAAAGTTACTCCGAAAAAAAATGTAAAAACTCATAAAATAGTTAAGAAACATAAAATTGAAGTCAATGCTAAAAGCGCAAATATTGAGTTGATAGAAAATTTATATAGTAACCAACCCAATTTAAATAATGTAAAAATTGAATACATAAAAAAATATAACACATTGGCAATAAACGAAATGCGAGAATATAAAATTCCTGCAAGCATAACTTTAGCACAAGGCTTGTTAGAATCGAGATATGGGCAAAGTGAATTAACCTTAAAATCTAAAAATCATTTTGGCATTAAATGTCATAAATGGAAAGGAAAAAAAGTATATCATGACGATGATTCAAAAGGAGAATGTTTTAGAAAATACGATTACGATGCCAATTCGTATAGAGATCACTCTTTGTTTTTAGTAAATTCATACCGATATAAAAAATTATTTACTTACGATGCTGATGATTACAAATCTTGGGCAAAAGGACTTAGAAAAGCTGGTTATGCAACAGATTCAAGATATCCAAAAAAATTAATTAATCTAATTGAAGAATACAAGCTATATGCTTTTGATAAATTAGTATTAGGCGATAAGATTAAAATCAAAAAAAAGAAAATAAAAAAGAAAAATAAATCTTTTCACATTGTTGAAGTAGGAGAGACGCTCTATTCAATTTCAGGTAAATATTACGTGTCAGTTAATGATATAAAAAGATATAACCGTTTAAAATCTAATGAAATTTCTGTTGGTCAAAAGCTTTTATTGAAAGGAAATAGCACTAAATCATTACATAAAAGTGTGAAAAAACATGTTGTTGTAAAAGGAGATACAATGTATTCAATATCAAAAAAATACGGCATTACCATTGAAAAAATTAAAACATTAAATAATATAACAACTAACAGTATTTCTACAGGTTCGGTATTATTTTTAGAATAATTTTGGTTATTCAATAATTATTAAGTATTTTTGTTATAAGTCGCATTAATTGTGATTTAAAAAATGGGGAACAACAACTAAAACAACGACTATTATGAAGGGGAAACTTATAATATTTGCACTTATATTTATAGGTCTATTGCAATTTTCTTGTAAAGAAGACGAAACATTGGCATCATTTGCAGAGAATAATAAAAAAATTGAAGATAGAAACGAAAACTTAAATATTAAGAATGATACATTTTTAGAAACAATTATTATTCAAGCAGAACAGAACGATGAATTGATACCAAGAAAAATTCAATCAAAACGTGTTCATGAAATTGGTGTTGATTTTTACAAATACATTGATGATCTTAAAAGTGTTTTTAAGAAAAAGAAATCAATGGAATATATTAACGAATTATTTTTTAATGGCGCAAGTATAACCAATGAAGGTAAAGAGTTTTTAATGAATATTAACAACTACAAACAGAGTATGAATGAAATTATTGGGAAAACCAATCCAAGAATATCAGGAATGGTAAACAATAATTTTGATACTTCGGTTATTGAAGACAGAAGAGGTCAAACAACAAATTGGCTAAATTTAAATTTTAAAGATTTTGCACCAATTATTTCAATTACAAAGTTGTCTACTATGCAATCTGACATTAGAAGGATTGAAACGCAATATTTAGCAGAGTTGTTAGGTGTAAAATTAAATTTAAAAACTAAAAAAGTAATTCAAAATTTAAAAACAAATACCGATACACAAATCAGCCAAAATGTAAAAGGCGATTCTTTAAACGCTTTAGGAAAGCAAATGACGACAGAAAACAATGTAAAAGAAATTCCTAAAAAAACAGTGGCTAATGCTAATGCGGAAGATAAAGAATTAGATGTTAAAACTATTGAAGAAAAAGATAAGGACAAAGTGGTGAAAATTACACCTAAAGTCGTAAAAAAAGAAATTACAGCAAAAAAAGAAGATTCAAACAATTTTTACGTAGTTCAAAAAGGAGAAAATGTTTATAGAATTGCGCTTAAAAATAAAATTTCTATCGCAAAATTAAAGCAATTAAACGGGATGACAAATAATAATATATCGGTTGGTCAAAAATTAAAGGTTAAGTAATTAACTAAATTCATTTAAAACCTCATTAAATATTTTTAATAAATCTTCGTAACTATCAGTTGTTACCATTTTTAAGCGATATGGTTTAAAATGAGGTATTCCTTTAAAATAATTGGTATAATGCCTTCTTGTTTCAACAATACCAAGACGTTCGCCTTTCCATTTTATTGCTAAATCAATATGTTGCTTTGCCATTTCAACACGTTGTTTAATATTTGTGCTTTCTAAATGGTTTCCTGTTTTAAAATAATGTTTTATTTCGTTAAAAATCCAAGGGTTACCAATAGCTGCTCTTCCAATCATTGCACCATCTAAACCATATTTATCACGCATAATAATCGCCTTTTCAGGTGTGTCAACATCACCATTACCAAAAATAGGAATATGCATTCGTTGGTTGTTTTTAATTTTTGCAATTGGCGTCCAATCAGCTTCGCCTTTATACATTTGCGATCTCGTTCTACCATGAACAGCAATTGCCTTAATGCCAACATCTTGTAGTCGTTCGGCTACTTCGACAATATGTATAGAGTCAAAATCCCAACCCAATCTCGTTTTAACGGTAATAGGTAAATCTGTTATTTTTACCATTTCTTTAGTAAGCGCTACCATTTTAGGAATATCTTTTAAAATTCCAGCTCCAGCACCTTTACTTACTACTTTTTTTACAGGGCAACCGTAATTAATATCAATAAAGTCAGGTTTTGCTTGCTCAACTATTTCAACAGTTTGAAGCATTGAATCTAAGTTATGACCAAATATTTGAATTCCAACAGGTCTTTCGTTTTCATAAATATCTAATTTAATCCTGCTTTTTTCAGCATCACGAATTAAGCCTTCGCTTGAAATAAACTCTGTATAAACGACATCTGCACCTTGTTCTTTGCAAAGTTTTCTAAATGGTGGATCACTAACATCTTCCATTGGGGCTAATAACAACGGAAATTCGCCTAATTCAATATTACCTATTTTTGCCATATGCTGCAAAAATAAATAATTTTTACTGCTTTAAGCCAAATTATTTACAGTTATTTCTATTCAAAAATCAACTATTTAGCTATATTCATTCTATATTTTTATCCTTAAAAAAGGAGGTTCTACATTTTAATATTTATTGATGTTTCAAGTTTTTTTTTGACGTTAAATTATAAATGATTTAAACATCTTCAAGAGCTTTATTTATTAAAATTTTGCTTTTTTATTTGAATGGAAACTAATAATGGCAGTTTTAGAACTTTTAGCGATACTTTTTTTTAGAATGTAATTGTATTTTTGCAGAATAATTAAAATCAATCTAATGAAATTATTTTTTAAATTGTCAGTTGTTTTGCTTGTTTTATTTGTAATTAGCTGTAAAACAGATAAAAAAAGAGGAAAACATGATGCTAAATCAGGTGCTACAAAAATTGTAAATAAAATTCACTATAAAAAAGAAACTCATTTAAAAAACATAAAACAATTAACTTTTGGCGGTGATAATGCAGAAGCATATTGGAGTTTTAATGACAAACAGCTGGTTTTTCAAGCGTCAAATCATTGGGGTTTAAATTGTGATCAAATCTTTGTGTATGATTTGGAAAACCCATTAAAAGATGATGAAAATACACCTCAAATGGTTAGTACAGGTAAAGGTAGAACTACTTGTAGTTATTTTATGCCTGGAGATTCTACTATAGTATATGCTTCTACACATTTGGCAAATAGTAATTGTCCTCCAGTTCCTAAAAAAGAAGATCATGGCGGAAAATACATTTGGCCTGTTTACGAAGGTTTTGATATTTTTGTGGCAGATACAAAAGGAAATCAATTAAAACAATTAACAAATACACCTGGTTACGATGCAGAACCAACGGTTTCTCCAAAAGGAGATTTAATTGTGTTTACTTCTTTGCGTTCGGGCGATTTAGAACTTTATACCATGAAAATTGATGGTTCTGATGTAAAACAGGTTACTAATGGCTTGGGTTATGATGGTGGTGCTTTTTTCTCTCCTGACGGAACAAAACTAATTTTTAGATCATCAAGACCTAAAACAGAAGCAGCAATTAAAGAGTATAAAGACTTATTAAAAATAGGATTGGTTATGCCAACAAATATGGAATTATATATTTGCAATGTAGATGGTTCTGAATTGAAAAAAATAACAGATTTAGGTTCAGCAAACTGGGCGCCATTTTTTCATCCTTCTGGAAAGAAAATTATTTTTTCTACCAATCATCATCGTAAAAAGCATGACGGATTTAATCTATTTATGATAAATGTTGACGGTACGGGTTTAGAACAAATTACTTATGATGGCATATTTGACGCATTTCCTATGTTTTCGTACGATGGTAAAAAATTAGTTTTTTCGTCTAATAGAAATAATAATGGCACACATGACACCAATCTTTTTATAGCAGATTGGGTTGAGTAATGCTTTTCTTAACTCATAGTACTCAAATTATAAGTTTAAAAATCCAAATTATTTAAAATAATTTGGATTTTTTGTGTTTTATTATGAGTGATTGTGAAGTTTATAATATAATTTATTTAACGTATAATAATTGCAAAAAAAAGTCTTTACAAAAATGTAAAGACTTTTAGCTCCTCCTCAAAGACTCGAAACTTACGAGTTACAATGTTGATTAACAGTTGTTTATTAGGTGTTTGAATTTTAACAACACCTAAAACCAAGCCTATTTTACTAATGTTCAGTACTTTTCGTTATTAATGTACAAATTTAAAGAATTTGTTTTAATATCATTAATTAAAATTAAAATATTTTTCCCATCTCTCCATGTTATATTAAATTCAGACTTGCTGTCACTTGAGTTTGTTTTACAGTTTGCTACTTCTAATCCATGTTTTACAAAAACTTCATTTAAGCTTTTTTTTAATTGATTTAGGTTCTCATTTGGCTCAAGTGTAATCTCAATTCTAAAAAGTATATCTAAATCAAATGTAAGAAACACGTCCTGTATAGCTAATCCCAAAAGAATATGTAGGTCATTTTTATTATACCTGTACTTATCATATTTTTCTGTTTCTATTATATCCAAATCAAACTCCCAATTTTCATACTGCATACCTATCTTAAAAGGTAATTCATCTATATTCATAATGTTTTGGGTATTAAAAAGCCACCTATTTTAACTGGTGGCTTTTGATTTTTTTTAATTATTTATATATTCCAATCTGACAATTAATTTTGCTATTATAATTCACCGTTTGCATTCTTTATTTTATACTCTTTTCCTTGCCTTAATTATAATAAAAACAAACCTATAAAGAATATTTACTATTGTAAATACAATAAACAGTAAAAGTACATTCCAAAAACCATAATCTCTATATGCAACAATCCAAATAAAATGTATAAGTTGACTTATAGAATAACCGCCTTTACCAACAAATAATCCTAAAAAAATTCCTGTTAATAAAATTGATAATTGTAAGGTAATAAGAACTCCAAAAAATGAAGATAAATTTGCTAAGTACATGACAAAAATTTCATAATATTTATATTTTCTTGATTTAAAGCGTTTAACAAACAGTTTGTAATGTAGTTTAAACCATATTTAAAAATAGTAATTGCTTTTCTTCCATGTTTTTTAATTTTAATCGGTTTTATTTTATGTAAATGGATGCCAACTTT
>JALSLZ010000123.1 GCA_026988075.1 Flavobacteriaceae bacterium | reverse complement strand
ATAGCAGGTAAAGGACATGAAACATATCAAATAATAAAAGGAATAAAATCTGATTTTGATGATTTTAAAATAGTAAACGAATTTTTAAACAAAGAATAGAGGTAAATAAGAGAAAAGAAACAAGAGTAAAGAGAGAAATAAGATTAAAGACAACGCTAAAGACCAAAAACCATGCTATATTATTTATTTAACTACTTAGAACAACATTACAATCTTGCAGGAGCAGGTTTGTTTAGGTACATAACTTTTCGTTCGGCATTAGCATTTGTATTCGCATTGTTTATAGCAACATTTTTTGGTAAGCGCATCATTAATAAATTAAGAAGCTTACAAATTGGCGAAACTGTTCGTGATTTAGGTTTAGATGGTCAAAATGAAAAAGCAGGAACACCAACAATGGGTGGTTTAATTATAATTATTGCCACATTAGTTCCGGTATTGTTGTTAACACAATTAGATAATGTATATATTATACTGTTAATTACTACAACTTTATGGATGGGAGCAATTGGTTTTATAGACGATTATTTAAAAATATATAAAAAAAATAAAGATGGCTTAAAAGGCAGGTTTAAAATAGTTGGTCAAGTAGGTTTAGGTTTAATTGTAGGTTTGGTTTTGTATTTTAATCCAAATGTAACTGTAAAAGAAGAGTTGCAAAAAGACCAAATAACGGCAATAGAAAATCAAAAACCATCAAGCTTTTTTGGAGAAGCTAAAAAATCAACAAAAACAACAATTCCGTTTTTTAAAAATAATGAATTTGATTACGCAAATTTAATAAGTTTTATTGGTGGTGATTATCAAAAATACGCTTGGATACCTTTTTTACTAATTGTCATATTTATAATAACGGCAGTTTCAAATGGAGCAAATTTAACAGACGGAATTGATGGTTTAGCAGCAGGAACATCTGCTATAATAGTGGCAACACTTGCCGTTTTTGCATGGGTTTCGGGTAATTTGATTTTTTCTAATTATCTAAATGTAATGTTTATCCCAAATTCTGGTGAGATGACTATTTTTATATCTGCTTTTGCAGGAGGATTAATAGGGTTTTTATGGTATAATACATTTCCAGCTCAAGTATTTATGGGTGATACAGGAAGTTTAACCATAGGCGGAATTATTGCTGTTATAGCATTTTCGGTGAGAAAAGAAATGTTGATACCAATTTTAGCTGGAATATTTTTAGTAGAAAATGTGTCTGTTATGATTCAAGTAGCTTGGTTTAAATATACAAAGAAAAAATACGGAGAAGGAAGACGTGTGTTTTTAATGTCGCCATTGCATCATCATTATCAAAAAAAAGGAATTCACGAAAGTAAGATTGTAACCAGATTTTGGATTGTTGGAATTATGTTGGCAGTTTTAACAATAATTACATTGAAAGTGAGATAGGTTATGAGTGTTGACGAAAGAGGTAATAAAAAAGAAAAAAAAGAAAAGAGAAAAGAGCGTAATATTATTCAAAACTCAGAATTTAAAACTCAAAATATAGTTGTTTTGGGAGCAGGAGAAAGTGGTGTTGGAACAGCGATTTTAGCAAAGAGTAAAGAGTATAACGTTTTTGTGTCCGATTATGGAAGTATTAAAGACAAGTATAAAAAAGTTCTTTTACATAATGACCTTCAATTTGAAGAAAAAAAGCATTCAAAAGCTAAGATTTTAAAAGCTGATGTTGTAGTAAAAAGTCCAGGAATAGCTGATAGTGTTTCTTTGATTAAAGAGATAAAGGCACAAGGAATTTTAGTGATTTCAGAAATAGAATTTGCAAATCAATTTACTGAAGCAACTATTGTTGGTGTAACAGGTAGTAATGGTAAAACAACAACAACGCTATTGTTAAGTCATATTTTGAATACCGCAAAATTAAATGTAGGTACAGCAGGAAATATTGGCGATAGTTTTGCTTTGCAAGTAGCTAATAAAAAACACGATTTGTATGTGTTGGAGTTAAGTAGTTTTCAGTTAGATGGCATTGTAAAATTTGCACCTAATATTGCAATATTAACCAATATATCGCCAGATCATTTAGATAGATATGATTATAAATATGAAAATTATATCGATTCAAAATTTCAAATCACAAAAAATCAAACGGCTAATGATTATTTAATTTATGATGCCGACGATAAAGAAATCCAGCAATGGTTAAATAAGAACAAAACAGATGCGAAATTATTACCGTTTACACTTGGTAATAAAATTGAAAAAGAAGGTGCGTATATAAAAGACAACAAAATAATTATAGAATTAAAAAATAAAATAATAACTATGGGAATACAAAATTTAGCCTTATTAGGCAAGCACAATGTTAAAAATGTCATGGCTGCAAGTATGGCGGCAACATTGTTAAAGGTAAGAAAAGATACGATTCGTCAAAGTCTATCCGATTTTGAAGGAGTAGAACATCGTTTAGAGCGTTTTTTAAAAATCAATGGTGTGCAATACATCAATGATAGTAAAGCGACTAACATTAATGCAACTTATTATGCTTTAGAAAGTATGAACAACCCAACTGTTTGGATTGTAGGTGGCGTTGATAAAGGTAACGATTATGAAGAATTACTGCCTTATGTTAATGAAAAAGTAAAGGCAATTGTCTGTTTAGGCAAAGACAACGAAAAAATTAAAGCAGTGTTTTCAAATGTAATTGATTTAATTATTGAAACAAAAGGTGCTGAAGAAGCAGTAAAAGTAGCGTACAAAATTGCAGAAAAAGGAGATAATGTATTGTTATCGCCAGCATGTGCGAGTTTTGATTTGTTCGACAACTACGAAGATAGAGGTAGACAATTTAAGAATGCGGTAAGAAAATTATAATATCGAAGAGGTATTGTGGTGCAATGTCTGTTTAGACGATTATTAGTAAATAATAAAAAATTGTAATACAACAATAATAAAAATGAACAACATATTTCAACATATAAAAGGAGATAGAACAATTTGGGCAATTGTTGCAATACTTGCTATATTCTCGTTTTTACCTGTGTATAGCGCAAGTACAAATTTGGTATATGTAGTTTCTAATGGTACAACAACTGGGCATTTAATAAAACATGCAGTGTTGTTGTTGTTGGGCTTTTTTATTATATACGCAACACATCGAATTCCGTATAGATATTTTAGTGGATTGTCGGTAATAATGGTTCCCATAGTGCTGTTATTATTACTTTACACTTTATTTCAACCACGAAGTGCAGATGCTATTATGGCTGCAAGATGGATAAGTGTTCCGTTTACAAGTTTTAAATTTCAGACTTCTACTTTGTCAGGAGTCGTATTAATGATATATATAGCAAGGTATTTTGCGAAAAATAAAGATAAAAAAATAGCGTTTAAAGAAAGTGTTGTGCCATTATGGTTGCCTGTTATTTTGATTTTAGGATTGATATTTCCAGCAAATTTTTCGACTGCAGCTTTGTTGTTTTCAATGGTTATTATGTTAACATTTTTTGGTAATTATCCAATAAAGTATATAATCGGTATTGGTTTGGCAGGTGTTTTTGCAATAGGTTTATTTGTGATAACAGTAAAGGCGTTTCCAGATACTTTTAAAAATTCAAGAGTGCAAACTTGGATTAATAGAGTTGATAATTATTCAGATAAAGATAGTAAAGTAAACTATCAATCACACAAAGCGCAAGTAGCCATTTATTCTGGTGGTGTTGCAGGAAAGGGTCCAGGTAAGAGTGTGCAAAAAAACTTTTTACCACAATCATCATCCGATTTTATCTATGCAATAATTGCAGAAGAATATGGTATAATTGGCGCGATATTTTTATTGACGATGTATTTGTTATTGCTATTTAGAATAGTAATTGTAGCAACAAAAACCGAAACAATTTTTGGCACATTGGCTGTTTTAGGTGTTGGAATTCCCATAGTTTTTCAAGCTTTTGTTAATATGGCAGTTGCTGTTGGTTTATTTCCTGTTACTGGGCAACCGTTGCCGCTGATAAGTGCTGGAGGAACTTCAATTTGGATGACAAGTTTTGCAATAGGTATTGTGTTAAGTGTAAGTGCAGCCAAAGGAGAAGATAACAGTAAGATAGAAGATAAAATAGAAAGTGAAAATCCGTTAGATGTGTTGCATGAAGCAATAGGTTAAAATATAAATAAGTAAAAAAAATGAATAAAAAATTTTTAATATCAGGTGGTGGAACTGGAGGACATATTTATCCTGCAATCGCTATTGCCAACGAATTAAAAAAATATTATCCAGATGCTGAATTCTTATTTGTAGGAGCTAAGGATAGAATGGAAATGGAAAAAATTCCACAAAACGGATATGAAATTAAAGGCTTGTGGATAAGTGGTATTCAAAGAAAGGTGACTTTAAAAAATGTAGCTTTTCCGTTTAAACTAATTAGTAGTTTGTGGAATGCGAATAAAATTATAAAAAAATTTAAGCCAGATGTGGTAATAGGAACTGGAGGTTTTGCTTCAGGACCAACATTAATGAGAGCAAACGCAAATGGAATACCGACATTGATACAAGAGCAAAATTCATATCCAGGTATTACAAATAAATTATTGTCTAAAAAAGCAAATACAATATGTGTGGCTTATGATGGTTTAGGGCGCTTTTTTCCGAAAGATAAAATAATAAAAACAGGAAATCCTGTACGGCAAGATTTATTAAGTATTGATAGTAAAAGGTTAAAAGCCTTGAGCTCTTTTAAGTTAGATAGTACAAAGAAGACTTTAGTGATTATTGGTGGTAGTTTAGGAGCAAGAGCTATAAATAAACTAATAGAAAGTCAAGTAGCATGGTTGGTAGCGCAAGGAATTCAAATAATATGGCAAACAGGTAAATTGTACTACGAAGAGTATAAAAAATACAATGAGTTAAAAGGTGTGCAAGTACACGCATTTCTCAATAAAATGGATTTGGCTTATGCGGCTGCAGATATTGTAATTAGTAGAGCAGGAGCAGGTTCGATTTCAGAATTATGCATTGTAGGTAAGCCAGTTATTTTTATTCCGAGTCCAAATGTAACTGAAGATCATCAAACAAAAAATGCACAGGCATTAGTCAATAGGCATGCGGCTATATTGTTAAAGGAGTCCGAAATTGAACGTTTTCAAATTCTTTTTTCTGGTTTGATAGAGAGTGATGCAAAACAAAAGATGTTAAGTGTTAACATAAAAACTTTAGCATTGCCAAATGCGACAAGTAATATAGTTGAAGAGATAAAAAAAATAATGAATTAAAATTCAATAATATAAAAATGAGTAAAACGACAAACATATCAAATTATCAAAACATTTTCTTTATCGGAATTGGAGGAATTGGTATGTCTGCACTTGCTCGCTATTTTAAGCAAATTGGTAAAAACGTTTCTGGTTACGATAAAGTGTCATCACCAATAACAAATCAATTAGAAAATTTAAAAATTTCAATTCATTTTGAGGATGATATTAAGAATGTATCAAAAAAATATTTAGATAAAGAAAAAACAGTAATTGTTTATACACCAGCAGTTTTAAATAGTCACAGTGAATTAGTGTATTTTAATAATAACGGATTTACAGTGTTGAAAAGAGCTGAAATTTTGGGGTTAATAACCAAAAAAACGTTTTGTTTTGCAGTAGCAGGAACGCATGGTAAAACAACAACTTCAACTATTTTAGGACACATTTTGTTTGATTCAGGTGTTAACGCAACGTCCTTTTTAGGTGGAATAGCTACAAATTATAAATCCAATTTAATTTTTGGAGGCGATAAAGTTTCTGTTGTCGAAGCAGATGAATATGATAGATCGTTTTTAAAATTAAGTCCTAATTTGGCATGTATCACGTCAACCGATGCAGATCATTTAGATATTTATGGTCAAGCCGAAGAATTAGAAGCTTCGTTTCAAGATTTTGCGAATATAGTAAGTGATAAAGTCTTTGTAAAATATGGTTTAAGCCTTAACGGAATAACTTTTGGTTTTGACAAAGATGCGAATTATCAAGCAAGTAATCTTAGAATAGAAAATGGTAAATCTGTCTTTGATGTAAAAACACCATCTAATAAAATAGAAAATGTAAGTATTCAATTGCCAGGAAAACATAATATTATGAATGCTTTAGCGGCATTAGCAATGGCAAATGATTATGGAGTTTCTTTAGAGAAAATAAAAAAAGGATTCGCTACGTTTAAAGGTATAGAAAGACGATTTAATATTAAAATTAATTCAGATAAATTTAGTTTAATAGACGATTATGCACATCATCCAACTGAAATAAATGCAGTTTACGATACGGTAAAAAATTTGTATCCAAATAGAAAAAAAACAGTAGTTTTTCAACCACATTTGTACAGTAGAACAAGAGACTTTATAGCTGATTTTGCTAAGAGTTTGGCGCAATTTGATAAAGTGTTATTGTTGTCTATTTATCCAGCGCGTGAATTACCAATTGCTGGTGTAACTTCAAATTGGTTGGCGCTAAAAATTAAAGCATTAAAAACAGAAGTAAAAGTAATTTCAAAAAGTGAAATAATAAATAATATAAAGTTAGATAAAAATTTAGTGGTTTCTGTTTTAGGAGCTGGAGATGTAGGTTTGTTGGTTGATAAATTAACCAAACATTATAAGAGTAAAATATTTAAAAACGTGCAGTTACAAGATGATTAAATATAAAATGTACATAAAAACACTGTTGTATCTCGTAGTAGTAGCAGGCTTGTTCGGCTTTGCAAATCATAGAAATGCAATGCGTAAAATTGTGAAATCTCAAATAATATTTGAAAACCAAGATGCGTTGTTTGTAACTAAAAATGAGGTTAATAACTTGTTAATACAAAGTTTGGGTAACCTGAAAAACAAATCAAAAGAAAAAGTATTTTTGAAGGTTTTAGAAGATGGTGTGCAACGTAATTCAATGATTGAAAAAGCAGAAGTTTACATAACCATTGATGGCGTGTTAAAGACTAAAGTATTGCAAAAAAAACCAATTGCAAGAGTGGTTGCTAATGGTACTTCGTATTACTTAGATAGAAACGGTAGAAAAATGGGGCTTTCTAAAAACTATTCAGCAAGAGTGCCAATTGTAAGAGGTGTTTTTGGCAATGATGCTTTAGAAAACGTATATCAGTTTATTAAAATTGTTTTAAAAGATGATTTTATGAAACAACAAATAATCGGAATTGATATTAAAAACAATCAGTTTTTTGATTTGAAAACCAAAATGGGAAACATTATAGTAGAATTTGGGAGCATAGAAAATGCAACGAATAAAATTAATAAGTTAAAAGCATTTTATCAAAAAATGACGAAAGATAAAAGCTTAAATAAATATAGAAAGGTAAATTTAGAATATAGCAAGCAAGTAGTTTGCACAAAGTAGCGCTTTATGGAAAATCAAATAGCAGTAGGATTAGATATCGGTACAACAAAAATTGTAGCCATCATTGGTCGTAAAAATGAATTTGGAAAAATTGAAATATTAGGAACAGGAAAGGCAGTAAGTAGTGGTGTACATAGAGGTGTTGTTAATAATATTACACAAACAATACAATCCATTCAAGAAGCAGTAGAAGCTGCAGAAAACGAAAGTAATCTTGAAATTACAAATGTTGTTGTTGGTATAGCAGGACAGCATATTAGATCATTACATCATAGTGATTATATTACTCGACCTAATGCCGAAGAGGTTATTGATGAAGATGATATTGAGCGCTTAAAAAATCAAGTTTTAAAGTTGGTAATGTTACCAGGCGAAGAAATAATACATGTGTTGCCTCAAGATTATAAAATTGACGGTCAAGCCGAAATTGAAGAGCCAATTGGTATGTTTGGCGGACGATTAGAAGCTAATTTTCATGTAGTAGTTGGTCAAGTAGCGTCAATAAGAAACATAGGTAGATGTATTAAAAGTGCAGGTTTAGGAATGTCTAACATTACTTTAGAACCTTTAGCTTCGGCAGACGCAGTATTGAGTCAAGAAGAAAAAGAAGCAGGTGTTGCTATGATTGATATCGGAGGAGGAACAACTGATTTGGCAATATTTAAAGATGGTATTATTCGCCATACAGCAGTTATTCCTTTTGGAGGAAATGTGATAACAGACGATATAAAAGAAGGTTGTTCAATAATTAATAAACAGGCAGAATTATTAAAAACAAAATTTGGTTCGGCTTGGCCTGGAGAAAATAAAGATAACGAAATTGTTTCTATTCCAGGTTTAAGAGGTCGAGAGCCTAAAGAAATAACCTTGAAAAATTTATCAAAAATAATCCATTCAAGAGCCGTTGAAATTATTGATGAGGTTTTTTCTGAAATAAAAAATTATGGTTATGATGAGCCAAAGAAAAAATTGATTGCAGGTATTGTTTTAACTGGTGGAGGCGCTCAACTATTGCATATTAAACAGTTGGTAGAGTATATTACTGGTATGGATACAAGGATTGGTTATCCAAACGAGCATTTGGCAAGCGATTCAGAATTAGAATTATCAAGTCCGATGTACGCAACATCAATAGGTTTGTTAATGAAAGGTTTAGAGTCAATAGAAAAACAAAATAAAATGCAAGCGCTTGCAAGTAAAGTTGTAGCAGAAGATACAGTTGTTGATGTTGAAACTGATGTGGTAGAAAACGAACAGCAAATACCTAATGTAACAGAGGAAATCAAAAAAAAGCCTCGTACTTCATTTTGGGATAAATTTGTCTCAAGTTTTCGTGAGTTTATAGATAATGCAGAATAAGTAACAGTTAGAATAAAGAGTTGAAAAAGAGAATAGTAAAAGAGATAAGATATGGAAAATACAATTAATTTCGGAGAGATGCAGTTCAATTTGCCAAAAAACCAATCCAATGTAATTAAAGTTATTGGTGTTGGCGGCGGAGGAAGTAATGCCGTAAATCACATGTACAAAAAAGGAACAGATGATGTTGATTTTGTAATTTGTAATACCGATGCACAAGCATTAAATAATAGTCCAATACCTGTAAAAATACAACTTGGAGCAACCTTAACCGAAGGGTTAGGAGCAGGTGCAAATCCCCAAGTTGGTAGAGAAGCAGCGTTAGAAAGTAAAGATACTATCGAAGCAATGCTTGGTGAAAAAACAAAGATGGTATTCATTACTGTTGGAATGGGTGGCGGAACAGGAACAGGAGCTGCGCCAGTTATTGCTGAAATAGCAAAAAATATGGGTATGTTAACCGTTGCTATTGTTACAACGCCATTTTCTTTTGAAGGTAAAAAACGTAATGAACAAGCTCAAAATGGTTTGTCAGAATTAAGAGATGTTGTCGATTCAATCATTGTAATTAATAATAATAAATTGCGTGAAGTTTATGGTAATTTAGGCTTTAAATCTGGTTTTTCTAAAGCAGATGAGGTGTTGTCGACTGCAGCTATGGGTATTGCAAAAGTAATAACAAACCACTTTACTCAAAATATTGATTTTAGAGACGCAAATACAGTTTTAGCAAATAGTGGCACTGCAATAATGGGTGCAGCTATAGCTGATGGAGCAAATAGAGCGCAAGAAGCAATAACAAAAGCATTAGATTCTCCGTTGTTAAACGATAATAAAATAAAAGGCGCTAAAAATGTCTTGTTATTAATTGTTTCTGGAACAAATGAAATTACTATTGATGAAATAGGCGAGATTAATGATTTTATTCAAAGTGAAGCAAGAACTAACGTTAATATAATTATGGGTGTTGGAGAAGATGCTACTTTGTCTGAAGGAATCGAAGTAACTATTGTAGCTACAGGTTTTAACGAAGAACAGCAAAATCAAATATCGACCATAGAAAGTAAAAAAATCGTTTATGATTTAAACGATTCAGCAGCTGTTAAAAAAGATAAAACAACAACAATACCAGTTAAAAATACAAACCCAATAAATAATTCAATTGTTAATGAGAAGCTTACTGCAAATAAAGTTGATAAAGTAGTAAAGTCCGAAAAAATAATCCATAAATTAGAAGAAGATAATTCATTAACGCTATTTGATGCTGCTTTAAATGATGATGAAATTATTTCACGAAAGAAATTAACAGTAGATGAGAATGAGGCTAAGGAAACTGGTTTTTTAGGAGCTAATATGTCGGAATTATTAAGAGATTTAAAAAATGAAAAATTAAATAACACTAATAAAAATCCAATAGCTCAAGCTGAAAATTCTAATTTTGAAGAAGTTTTATCATCTAATAATAAAGTTAATACTAACCATAATGAGTTAATAGGAACTTCAGAAAATATAAAAAACATTGATGTACTGCATGAAGAAATTCATGTAAATAAAAAGGACTTAAACATTGAAGATGATTTTATAATAACAACAAAAGCAGTTGATTTAGAGGTTTTGGATGCAGAAGAAGTATTACCTGTAGAAGAGGAAAAACAAATGACGTTTTTGTTTGACCTACCAATCAATAAAACCAAAATCACTCACGATGAAGCAACTAATAATATACATTTAAAAACAGATGCAGTTAATGCAAATAACATTGAAGTTAATGTGCCTGAGATTGTTTCAAAAAACAAAGTTTATAGTTTAGAAGATTATATGGAGTTGGAAGATACTTTGAATAGTGCCAAAGCAGAAAAAGTTAATTCAATAAAAAAGATAGATGAAGTTGAACCAGAATTAAAATTTCAAACTAAAATTATAAGTACAGACCAAGTCATTACGGATAAAGAATCAAGTGTAATTCAAGATTTAAAAGAAAATGCAAATGTTGTTAAAACTGATGTTTCTCCTATGAATAGCACTATTAATCAGCTAAAAATGCGTACGGACGAAAGAAAAGTTAAAATGAGAAAATACAACTATACTTTTGCCAGTAAAATGAAGCAGAGTATTGACGATTTAGAAAAACAACCTGCATATAAACGAAATAATGTAGAATTAAACGAAAATATAGCTTCAAATAATTTAACAAGAACTTCTTTAGAAACAGATGGAGATGATATAAATTTTAGATCAAATAACTCATTTTTACACGACAATGTAGATTAGGTTTTAAGAAGTAGGAAGTTGGAAGTTTGGAAGTTGGGAAGTAGGAAGTAAAAAAGAGTAAAAAAATAGACAGTAATGACTTGGCTTTAAAATTTAAAAGTGTCAAAAGCTGTATAATAAATTAATGCCGAAGTTTCGGATAAAAAACAGAAAAATGAGTTTACAAACAGAAATAATGTCTAAGTTAAAAGAGGCAATGAAAGCAAAAGATAAAATTGTATTAGAAGCTCTAAGAGCAGTGAAATCAGCTTTGCTTTTAGCTCAAACAAGTGGCGATTCTAAAGAATTGACTTTAGAAGACGAAATAAAATTAGTTCAAAAATTAGTAAAACAACGTAAAGATAGTGCTGTTTTATATTCAGAACAGAATAGAGCTGATTTGGCAGAGCCAGAATTAGCACAAGTAGCTGTTTTAGAGCAATTTTTACCAGAGCAAATGGGCGAAGATGAATTAAAAGCAATAATTGCTGGTATTATTGAAAAATCTGGTGCGTCTTCTATGAAAGATATGGGTAAAGTAATGGGAATGGCATCAAAACAGTTGGCAGGCAAAGCAGACGGTAAAGCAATTTCGAATGTTGTAAAAGCTTTATTGGCTTAGAGAATTAATTTTATAGTTTACTAAAATAATATAATAATGATGAAGTTTATAGTTGTTTTGTTTGTGTTTTGTTCGATTGCAGTGCAGTCGCAAATTTCTTATGCCAATTTGCAAGATGGTACAACTGGCATAGCCACAGGTTATGGAAGTTGGGGTAATTATACAGTAATACATGAAGTCGAAATAGATGTTGCTACAAAAGGTCTTATTAATTTTTATCATCCAGATGTTGCGGTAGCACAGCTGCCAACTTTATTTTTCATTTCAGGTTGGGGAAGACCAGCTTATACCTACGAGTATTATTTTCATTTTTTAGCAAGTCAAGGTTATTCAGTTGTTAATATATATAATACAAATCCTGCAAGTATCGTGAATAGTTATCAAAATTCATTAGATATGATAATTCAAGCGGCAGAAACTGAATATCCAAATTGGATAGATACAACTAAAGTAGGTTTGTTAGGTCACTCTTATGGTGCAGGTTCAACCATTTGGGTTGGAAAACACCTTTTTGGAGATGCACATAATTATGGCGCTAATGGCAGATGTATTTTTATGACAGCACCTTGGTATAGTTTAGTAATAACCGAAGCGGACTTGTTAAATTATCCAGAAAATGTAAAATTACTAATTCAAATAGGTAATGATGATTTGAATTCATCTGGTTTGTATAATACTTCTGAGCGAGCAATTAGAGCAGTTTTCGAACTAATTAATATACCGAATAGCGAAAAAGATTTCGTAAGAGTATATTCAGATACAGATTTAACATTTCAATACGATAGTGATAATAACGGAACAACCGAAACTTATCATTATGATGCAAGTCATTATATTTCTTATACTAATGCTACAAATTCAAATGGTGATTTTCAAACTTATGATGCTTTAGATGTTTTTGCTATAAATCGTTTGTCGCATGCATTAATAGAATATACTTTTAATGGTGATTTGCAGGCAAAAAATGTTGCTTTAGGTAATAATAGTGTCGATCAAATTAATATGGGCTTTTTAACCGATTTATTTGTAACCGATACGCCAATAATTACTCGTGCAGAAAGTGAATTTCATTATAATTGTTCTGACGGTTGGGGCGGCGAATGGTATTTGCAAAATGCATGTTCTGATACTGACAATGATGGTGTTATTGATGTAGTCGAGGCTTTAAATGTATCTAATACAAATAGTAGTAGGTTCACAATATATCCAAATCCAAGTGCTGATTTTTTAATTATTGATGCTGATTTTTTAAATTATAATATTGCAATTACCAATGTTTTGGGGAAAGTACTCCTTAAAAAAGAAAATTTTTCAAAAAATAAATTAAATATTTCTACTTTAAAAACAGGAACCTATTTTGTACATATCGAAAATGATGAATATAAAACGATAAAAAAAATAGTTGTAAATAAATAAGGTTTTATTGTGTTAATTTTGCCATTCTATTAAAACACCATTTAATGCTAAATTTCACATCGCAAATACAAAAGAAATTTCAAAAAAAAAGCAAATAAAAAAAGTTGTTAGAGTTCATGATAACCAATAAATCATGGTGGGATTCAATAGACTTTATAGCGATTAATTTAGTTGGTGAATATTTTAAAATATATCCATGTCAGATTGCTACTTATGTAGATAAGTGGTTAAAATCTGGTAATATTTGGTTACAATATAGTGCGATTTTATTTCAACTAAAATATAAACAAAATTTAGATACTGAAATGTTATCTTATGTAATTAATAATTTACTTGGGTCAAAAGAATTTTTTATAAACAAAGCTATAGGTTGGATATTAAGAGAATACGGAAAGTCAAATCCAACATAGGTTTTAGAGTTTGTAAAGAAAACCGATTTAACTAATTTGAGTAGGAGAGAAGCGATTAGGTTATTACTTTAATTATGCCAATTCTATTTTAAAATGCACTAACTAAATTGAAATATTTTATTGTTTTACAATCTTCAAATTTCAAGCATAGCACAATGGCTATGGTCTAAATTTTAAGTACAGTAAAACGGGAAAAGGTAAATAATTTATAGCGTATTTTGGATCAGATATAAAAGTTATAAAAAATTATTAGGTTTACTTGTGAATACAAAATAATTCATCTAACTTTATAACAGATTTATATCATGACAATATCGCTTTGGCGAAACTGCGGATATAAAACCGTTCTCTGCAAGCAAGACGAACGAAA
>JALSLZ010000122.1 GCA_026988075.1 Flavobacteriaceae bacterium | reverse complement strand
TTTCGGTATCTGTAAGTGCAATTTGTGGGTATTTTGCAATAATTTTTTTTGGAGGCATTGATTGTTTTGCATCAACAGTTTTAATTATTTTTCTCATTTTTGAAGCAATTTTCTTTTGAGAATACTTACCATTAGTCAAGTTTTCTATATTAAATTTCATTTTAGATTTTTTGCCTTTTGCTTTAGAGTTATGACAATCAAAACATGATTTTTCAAATATTTTTTGAATATTCTCAGGTATTTCAAACTCCGCTTCTATCGTTACATAATCTGACATTTGTTTCTTACTTTTGATAAGTGTAAAACTTGACACCAAAAATATTACTGTTACTGCTACTGTTACTTTTACTATATTTTTCATTGTATAAAATTTGTGTTCAATTAATTGAACTGATTATTAATTATTTATTTTTTCTAACCATTTAAGCATTATTTCCTTTTCTTCTTTAGAAAACTTAGCATCTTTATGCATTAATGTATAAGATTTTAAAGGCATTTTAGCATCTTTAATTTCATTTTTAATTGATTTTAGTTTACTTTTTTGTTTGCGGTTGGAATAATTTCCAAATTCTGAAAAGTTTAATTCTTCTTTCGCTTCCTCTATATGATGTTCTAAAAACCAAGCAACAGGTTGTATTTTATTGTACCAAGGATACGTTGTTTTATTACTATGACAATCATAACAAGCTGTTTTTAACTTGAGTGCAATATTTTTTGGTGGACTAAACATTACTACAAAATCACTTTTTAACGTTTCAGTACTTTCATTTCTGGCTGTCGGAATAAATTGTATTGCGATAAAAATCACAACTAAGCCAAAACCGATTTTCATAATTTTTTTTTTCATTTTTGCATATTACGTTTTATTAATCTGGATAAAAAATAAAAAGTAAAAAATAGTACTTATAAATAGTCGTTTTTCATTATACATTTTTCACTTTTCACTTTTCACTTTTCACTTTTCACTTTTAATTTTTCACTTTTCATTTACCATTTTTAATTTATTTGTTTTTTTACCGAGCCACATTTCATCATTTTACTACCAAAATACGGATTTTTTATATCTTTTGTTTCGCTTAACCAATCAGCACCTTTACCATCATTTGCCATAGGACAATGATCTTGATATAAGGTTTTTTCAGTTCCTAAAAGTGCAATCATATCGGTTATATCTGTACTTAAAACCTCAAAATGTTCTCTTTGATGATCTATTGGGCTTTTTTCTATATGTTCGGCTTGTTCTTTTGCATTTTCTAAAATCTCCATATACTCTTTATGCGTATTGCCTGATAATTTACTCATATCAAATTCTTTAAAAGCCTTTAATAAAGCCGTAGCACCTTTTGCAGTGGCAGATTTATCGGTCGCTACTAACCCATTTTTTATTTGTAAATATGCATTTACAATTGGTGTTGTTGCAGCATTTTTAACATTGCTTTGTTGCATGTTTTTTTTAACCTGTTCATTTTTATGTTCCATTTTTGAATGGTCATGATTGTGTCCATCGGCATTTTTCATTTCCATTTTTGAATGATCTGTTGATGGATTGTCTTTTTTACCATCTTTACACGCAGTTAATGTTAATACTGCGATTGCTAATACATAAATTGATTTTTTGTTCATAATATTATTTTTAATTGATTTATAGATTATTTTATTTGGTATCATTATACACTTTTCACTTTTCTCTTTTCACTTTTCACTTTTCACTTTTCACTTTTCACTTTTCACTTTTCACTTTTCACTTTTCACTTAAACTTACACTTCTCAGACGTAAGGAATTGGCAATAACACTTACCGAACTAAAACTCATTGCAGCAGCAGCAATCATTGGCGATAATAAAAGACCAAAAAACGGATATAAAACTCCTGCAGCAATTGGAACTCCTAATACATTATAAATAAAGGCAAAAAATAAATTTTGTTTTATGTTTTTCATTACTGCTTTGCCTAAATTTATGGCTTTTACAAT
>JALSLZ010000121.1 GCA_026988075.1 Flavobacteriaceae bacterium | reverse complement strand
TGTTTTGTATGCAAATTGTGATAATTTTGAAAAATCTTTTGAGGTTAATCATTGGATAGTAGTTGAACATCCAAATTATTTATTTGGAAAGCTAAATATGGCAAATGAGTATTATATAAATAAAGAATACCATAAAATGCCAGATGTTTTAGGTAAAAATATGTTGTTGCATGAACTTTACCCTAAACGCTCTGTATTTCATTTTAATGAAGTTATTTCTTTTTTAGAAACTACAATAAAATATTTTGCTGCAACAGGTAACTTTGAAGCAGCAGAAGTGCGTTTAGAAATTTTAGAAGAGTTAGATCAAGCAGGCGATAATTATGAGTATGCGCAAGAAGTAATAGCTTATCATATGCAAATAGCTGTATTTGAAAAAACGAAAAATGGATATGAAACAACAACTATTGATGTAATACATCAATCGCAAAATAAATATACTCAAAAAACAAAAAAAGTTTCTTTTACACATAAAGAGATGGATTCGTTATATGTTAAAGGTTTCGATTTAGAATTAGCTACTATTCTATTGCTTCCTAAAGAAACATTAATAAAAGATTTAGAAAATGTGTTGATTGATAGTATTGAACGATATGATTATTATGAAAATGAAATAGATGAAAACGGATATGTTGAAGGTCGTTATTTTTTTGTAATCCACGCCCTATTTTTACTAAAAGAACTTAAATCTACTGCAAGTTTACCAATTATTTTAGATGTTTTAAGTCAAAATAATGATTACATTGATTTTTTTATTGATGATTTTTTAACTGAAGATGTTTGGAGTGTACTATTTGAAACGTCTCAAAATAGGTTAGACTTATTAACCGAATTTATGTTAACAAAAGGATTAGATACCTATGCTAAATCAGCGGTAAATGACGCTGTAATTCACATGTATTATTCCGATATGTTATCAAAAAAAGAAGTTTTGAATTGGATAGCGCATATTTTAGATAAATACAACAATTCAAGTCTCGAAGATAATCTTATCGATAGTACATTAATAGGACTTATTATAACTGATGTAGTAGATATAAAAGGTAAAGAATTGTTGCCGCTTATAAAAAAAATGTATCATAATAATTATGTAGATGAAGGTATTTTAGGTAATTATAAAGATGTAAAACAGCATATTAAAGATGATGAAGTCGTACGCTTAAAAAAGAATAAAACTATTTTTGAGTTGTACGATAAAATGAATTCATCAAACAATTCTATTTTTAGTAATGATGACTATTATGTTGGTGAAAACAAACCTGTTGTTAATCAAAAGAAATTAGGTAGAAATGACCCTTGTTATTGTGGAAGTGGTAAAAAATATAAAAAATGTTGTATTAATTTTTAATGGTAATTTGTTAGTAAAATAACTAATTAGAGAACCTTAAAAAATAAAAAAATGTTTGATTAAATGTCCACATTGTTTAGTTATATCTGAATATGAGTTGAAAAATTCAGCTTGTAAATCGTATGCAGATGTTGTAAACATTTCATTACATTTGCAAAAAAATAATAAGCATGTCTACTTTTGAAGAATTAAACATATCAAAACAGCAATTAAACGCGTTAAATGATTTAGGTTTTGTAAACCCAACACCAATTCAAGAGCAGGCGTTTCCTGTTGTTATGTCTGGTAAAGATATGGTTGGTATTGCGCAAACAGGTACTGGTAAAACTTTTGCCTATATGTTGCCAGTAATTCGTGGTTTAAAATATTCAGAACAGTTAAACCCACGTGTTATGGTTTTAGTACCAACAAGAGAATTGGTTGTACAAGTAGTTGAAGAAATAGAAAAAATTTCGAAATACATTAATTTAAGAGTTTTAGGTGTTTATGGAGGTACAAATATAAATACTCAAAAAAAAGCAATAGCTAATGGGCAAGATATTATTGTAGCAACACCAGGACGAGTTTACGATTTAGCACTTAGTAGAGCTTTAAAAACATCCGAAATTAAAAAAATAATTATTGATGAGGTTGATGTCATGCTCGATTTAGGGTTTCGATTTCAGTTAATGAATATTTTTGAAATATTGCCTCAAAAGCGACAAAATATTATGTTCTCTGCAACAATGACTGATGATGTAGAAGCTTTGATAAACGATTATTTTATAGCGCCTAAAAAAGTTTCTATAGCGGTTAGTGGAACGCCATTAGACAACATTTCTCAAACAACTTATAATGTTGAAAATTTTTATACAAAGGCAAATTTACTTTCTCATTTGCTAAAAGATACAGAAACATATAATAAAGTATTGGTTTTTGTTTCAAATAAACGAAGAGCCGATTTATTATTTGAAGTCTTAGACGAGACATATAACAATGAGTTGTGTTTAATACACTCTAATAAGACACAAAATTATCGTTTGCGTTCTATAAAACAGTTTGAAGATGGAGAAAATAGAATTTTAGTTGCAACCGATGTAATGGCTCGTGGATTGGATATTGATAAAATTAGCCATGTTGTTAATTTTGATACACCAAATTTTCCAGAAAACTATATGCATAGAATAGGAAGAACAGGTAGAGCAAATGAAAAAGGAATGTCTATTTTATTTACAACAGAACATGAAAACGATTATCGTTTAGCTATTGAAAAATTGATGGATTACCAAATACCAGTAATTGAATTTCCATCAGAAGTAGAGATTTCAGAAAAGTTAACACGAGAAGAACGTCCAGTAGAAATAGAAGGTCATAATCCACATAAAACAACCGATGGTTTTGTAAAAGGTGAAGCTTTTCACGACAGAAGTGAGAAAAACTCAAAAACCAATCAAGGTGGTTCTTATCGTAGAGAAATTGCAAAAAAATACAAAAAACCTAAAACAAGAGGCGATAAAAATTACAATAAAAAAAGACGTAATAAGTAATTTTATTTAGATAAAGTAGGAGGATATTTGGTCATGATCTCTCCAACAAATTCGTTTATTCTCTCTTCCTTTTTTATTACATTTTTCGAAGTGTTTAATGAACCTTTTCCAACGCCTTGCCATAATAGTTTTTTATCATTAGCGCTAATAATATCAATAAACAATGTACCTTCTGTATATTTTGAAATATGTGTTCCAAAATTTGCACCGTAATAGCGAGGATACCAATAGTTATTACTGTAAACATCAATTTCTTTTTTTGACTTAGCAAAAATACTTACCAAAACATCTGGGTTTTTAGATAATTTCATGCCTTTTGCTAATAAATCAGTTTCAATTGCACGTAAAATTCTACGTTTGTCAATATCCGATATTTTTGTTTTATCAATGCCTTTTTTATAAAAAGCAAATGTTTTAAATTTGGTAAAATCAGTCTTTGAATCATAATCTGAATGTACATTAACCGTTGCGCAAGAAACAAATAAAGAGAATGTAACTAAAATAAAGGTAATTTTTTTGAATGTTTTCATGATAAAGTGTTTTTTTTGAATGCTGCAATTATTATGCCGAAATTAGTGTAAATTATGTAGGATAAAATATAAATAATAATTTTTTTCTAAATTAAAGAATAAATATATTTGCAACTTATAAAATATCAAAAAAATGATAAAGATTACATTGCCTGATGGCTCTATTAAAGAAGTGGAAGTAAATAGCACACCAATGGATGTTGCTAAATTGATTAGTGAAGGATTTGCCAGAAATGTTATTTCTGCATCTTTTAACGAAACCACCGTAGAAACTTCTACACAACTTGCCACAGACGGATCTTTATTATTATATACTTGGAAAGATGAAAAAGGAAAGGAAGCTTTTTGGCATTCGTCTGCTCACGTATTAGCACAAACAATATTACATTTTTATCCAAATGCAAAATTAACCATTGGTCCAGCAATAGAAAGAGGTTTTTATTACGATGTAGATTTTGGTAATAACACGTTAAAAGAAGAAGATTTTGTTAAGATAGAAAAACAATTTTTAGAATTTGCTCGTCAGAAATTTGAATTTACAATGCGAGAAGTATCTAAAGCAGATGCTTTAGCGTATTATAAAGAACAAAATAATGAGTTCAAAGTAGAATTAATAGAAAACTTAGAAGATGGCACAATAACTTTTTGCGACCATTCAGATTTTACCGATTTATGTCGTGGAGGACATATTCCGAATACAGGTATTTTAAAAGCAATAAAGATAATGAGTGTTGCTGGTGCTTATTGGCGTGGCGATGAAAAAAATAAGCAATTAACAAGAGTTTACGGAATTTCATTCCCTAAACAAAAAGAATTAAAAGAATATTTAGTTTTATTAGAAGAAGCAAAACAAAGAGACCATAGAAAATTAGGTAAAGAATTAGAATTGTATACTTTTTCGGCTAAAGTAGGTCAAGGTTTGCCTTTATGGTTGCCTAAAGGTGCTGCTTTAAGAGATAGATTAGAGCAATTTTTGAAAAAAGCACAGAAAAAAGCAGGTTACGAAATGGTAATCACACCACATATTGGTCATAAAGATTTATATGTAACTTCTGGACACTATGAAAAATATGGAGAAGATAGTTTTCAACCAATTACAACTCCAAAAGATGGCGAAGAATATTTGTTAAAACCAATGAACTGTCCTCATCATTGCGAGATTTTTAATCACAAACCTTATTCTTATAAAGATTTACCAAAACGTTTTGCAGAGTTTGGTACAGTTTATAGATATGAGCAAAGTGGAGAGTTACACGGTTTAACTCGTGTTAGATGTTTTACACAAGACGATGCACATATATTTTGTACACCAGATCAATTAGATCAAGAATTTAAAAATGTAATTGACTTAGTACTTTACGTATTTAGCGCTTTAGGTTTTGAAGACTTTTCAGCACAAGTATCTTTACGTGATCCTGAAAATAAAGAAAAATATATTGGTTCTGATGAAAATTGGGAAAAAGCAGAAAATGCCATTATTAAAGCTGCAGCTGATAAAGGTTTAAAAACAGTAGTTGAATACGGTGAAGCAGCCTTTTATGGTCCAAAATTAGACTTTATGGTAAAAGACGTTTTAGGTAGAAGTTGGCAACTCGGAACCATACAAGTTGATTATAATTTGCCAGAAAGATTTGACTTAAGTTATAAAGGATCTGACAATCAATTACACAGACCTGTAATGATTCATCGCGCACCTTTTGGTTCAATGGAACGATTTATTGCAATACTTTTAGAGCATACTGGTGGTAATTTTCCGCTTTGGTTAATGCCTGAACAGGTGATTTTACTACCAATAAGCGAGAAATATGAAAAATATACAGAAAAAGTTTTAAATCTCCTTGAAAATTACGAAATTCGCACACTCGTAGATAATAGAAATGAAAAGGTAGGAAGAAAGATACGAGATGCTGAAATTAGTAAAATTCCGTTTATGATTATTATCGGAGAAAAAGAAGAAACAGAAAATACTATTTCGGTTAGAAAACATGGAGAAGGAGATATTGGCACATTTAGTGTAAACGAATTTGCAGATATCATTAATAATGAAATAAAAAAAACAATACAAAATTTTTAATAACAGCTTAACAGCAACAAAATTATATAGCCATAGCAATACGTAGACGAAAAAGAAGAATAGGAAGAGTAATTAAAGAAGATAAACACCGTATCAACGGTAAAATTATTCGTACGCCAGAAGTACGTTTAGTTGGAGATAACGTTGAGGTTAAAGTTTATTTAATAGCAGATGCCAAAAAATTGGCAGAAGATATGGAGCTAGATATCGTAGAAATTTCTCCTAATGCAAAACCTCCTGTTTGTAAAATAATGGACTATAAAAAGTTTCTTTATGAAGAAAAGAAACGTGAAAAGGTTTTAAAAGCTAAAACAACTAAGGTTGTAATTAAAGAAATTAGATTTGGACCACAAACCGACGATCATGATTATGCATTTAAGAGAAAACACGCAGAAAAATTTCTTAAAAGTGGTGCCAAATTAAAAGCATTTGTTTTTTTTAAAGGTAGATCAATTATTTTTAAAGAACAAGGGCAAATATTATTATTAAGGTTAGCTCAAGATTTAGAAGAGTTTGGAACAGTAGAACAAATGCCAAAATTACAAGGGAAAAGAATGACAATGTTCATTGCGCCTTTAAAGAAAAAATAAGTAAGTAGTAGAATATATTAACATGCTATTCGTAGCATTAAAAAAAAAGGAAGAAATGCCTAAAATTAAAACAAAATCTAGTGCCAAAAAACGATTTAAAGTTACAGGTTCTGGTAAAATTAAAAGAAAACATGCTTTTAAAAGTCATATTTTGACAAAAAAGAGTAAGAAAAGAAAATTAAAATTACGTCATATGGGTTTAGTACATAAAGTCGATGAAAGTAATATTAAAAATCAATTAGGTTTAAAATAAATTAAACCAAGGTAAATTAATAACCATGCGTTAGTGCTAAAAAATGATGTAAAATCTGCCTAACTCAAAAAAACAATAAAGAAATGCCAAGATCAGTAAATTCAGTAGCCAAAAGAGCTCGTAGAAAAAAAGTCTTAAAACAAGCAAAAGGATACTTCGGAAGACGTAAAAATGTTTATACAGTTGCAAAAAATGCAGTTGATAAAGCAATGGGTTACGCTTATCGTGATAGAAAAAATAACAAAAGAAATTTTAGAGGTTTATGGATTCAGCGTATAAATGCTGGAGCTCGTTTACACGGAATGTCTTACTCTCAATTTATGGGTAAAGTAAAAGCTAATAATATTGATTTAAATAGAAAAGTCCTTGCAGATTTAGCTATGAATCATCCAGAAGCTTTTGAAGCAATCGTAAAACAAGTTAAATAAATTTTTCAAAATCTACTACTTATAAAAAAAGCTGTCAAAATTATTTGACAGCTTTTTTGATTTATAGAGATAAAACGAAGTAAACTTATATTAAATTTAGGTTAACAATATTCATAAACTCTGAAATTCTATCATAACTCAATTTGTTTTCCCAATAGCCATTCTCTTTAAAATAAGAACCAACAATAAAGGCATCGGCAACTGGTAAATAGTTTTTTATGTTTTGTTTGGTAATACCAGAACCTACAAAAACTGGAAAATCTAATTTAGAGTGTAGTTCTTGTAATTCTTCTATCGAAGCTTCAGAACCTGTATGGTTGCCTGTAACAATAACGCCATTACTTAAAAAAAAGCGAGCAGCTTGTGCAGTATCTAATAAACTTACATCACTGGTAATTGCATGCGAACTATGTTTCTTTTTTATATCGGTAAAAATTGCGATATTAGTTGCGTCAATTTGTTTTCTATATCGTAATAATTCTCCTGCCTGCGCATCAATAAAACCTTCATCTGCGGTATGTGCAAAAACAAAACCTTCGGCTCTAATAAAATCTAAATTAGCTGATTTTGCCACAGCCAAAGCTTCTTTATTTGCTCCAGCTAAAATTTGAATTCCGATAGGTAAATTGGTTTCTTTTTTTATAAAATAAGCAATCATTGTCATAATTGAACTGATTTCATGACCAACACCATTTTTTAAATAAGGCACATCATGCATGTTTTCAATCATTATAGAATGGATACCTGCTTTTTTATAAATAATAGCCTCGTTAACAGCATGGTCAATTATTTGATTAACACTCATATGGTGTTTTGGTGTTCCAGGTAATGCGTTAACATGCACCATACCAATAATTGGTTTTTTAGTTTTAAAAATTGACTTAAATTTTTGCATTAAATATTGAATTTATTTGGGTAAATTTACCCAAATAAATTCAATTGAATAATATTATGGATAAAAAACCTACAATTACTGTTATTGGTGCTGTAAATATTGATTTAATAGGATATCCTAACAACGAACTTATTTATAAAGATGACAATGTTGGCTCTTTAGAAACTATTTTAGGTGGCGTTGGTAGAAATATTGCAGAAAATTTATCAAGGTTAGATCTTAATGTGATATTTTTAAGTGTCTTTGCCAATGATCATTTTGCAAATGATATAATAGCGTCTTGTAATGATTTAGGTATTTCGATAAAGCATAGTCTTATAAAAAAAAATGCTACAACTTCTACTTTTATGGCTATAATGGATGAAAAAAATGATATGGCTTTAGGTATTTCAGCAATGGATATTTACGATAACATTCCAAATTCTTTTATTACAGATAACTTAGAAGTAATTTTAAATAATGAGTACTGTATTTTAGAAACCAATATGCCAAAATCTATTTTAGAATTAGTTGTTCGCAAAGCTCCAAATACTAAATTTGCTTTAGATGCAGTATCTGGAACAAAGGCAGTAAAAGCTATAAATATTTTAAATAAATTACAGATATTAAAATGTAATTTAATTGAAGCAGCTCTTTTGAGTGGAATTAAAACAAATTCAGATAAAAATTACAAAAAATTGGTTAATCACTTCCTTAAAATAGGGGTAAAAAAAGTGTTTATCACTTTAGGTAAAGAAGGTGTGATTTATGGTGATCATAAAACTATTAACAGAATTGAAAGTACTTATATTGAGCCTGTCAATACAACTGGTGGAGGAGATTCTTTTATGGCAGGTTTATTATTTGCCGAAATTAATAAATTTGACATTCATAAAATGGTTCGAGTTGCAATGGCTTGTGCAGAGATGACTATTCAACATAAAAACACGGTTAATCCAGAAATAAACAAACAATTAATTTTAAATAGTAGCTTGTAAAGTTATCTTTGCAAATTCAAAAAACAAAAGTACATGACGAATTATCTTGACATAAACCCAATAATAAAAAAAGCTATAGCAAATAATAAGCCAGTTGTAGCTTTAGAATCGACTATTATTTCTCACGGCATGCCTTATCCTCAAAATAAAGAAACGGCATTAAAAGTAGAGCAAATTATTAGAGATAATGGTGCAGTTCCTGCAACTATTGCTATATTAAATGGTAAAATAAAAGTGGGTTTAACCGAAGATGAGATTGATTATTTGGCAAAATCAGGTACTAAAATTGTCAAAGCAAGTAGAAGAGATTTACCTTATTTATTATCGCAAAAAATTGATGGTGCAACAACTGTTGCTTCTACAATGATTGGTGCAAATTTGGCAAATATTCGTGTTTTTGCCACTGGTGGAATTGGTGGCGTACATCGTGGAGCTTCAAAAACTTTTGATATTTCTGCGGATTTACAAGAGCTTGCAAATACAAATGTTGCAGTTGTTTGCGCAGGTATAAAAGCAATTTTAGATTTGGAATTGACTTTAGAATATTTAGAAACATTTGGTATTCCGTTATTAGGTTATAAAACAAACGAACTTCCAGCTTTTTACACACAAAAAAGTGGTTTTGATGTCAATTTTAAAATGGATTCAGCTAAAGCGATAGCAAATTTGTTAAAAACAAAATGGAATTTAAATTTAAAAGGTGGTGTCGTAATAGCAAATCCTGTACCTAAAGATAAAGAATTGGATTTTGATTTAATGCATAAGGTAATTCAAGAAGCTTTAATCGAAGAGAAAAAATTAGGTATTAAAGGTAAAGAAAGTACGCCTTTTTTACTTGGTAAAGTAAAGGAATTAACCAAAGGTTTGAGCTTGACTTCAAATATAGAATTGGTATTTAATAATGCTAAATTGGCAGCTAAAATAGCTGTTGAAATGTGTTAAATATTTTCCATTTGCTGTTCGTAAATGTTTTTATAATAGCCTTTTTGGTTTTTTAACTCTTGATGTGTTCCGTTTTGAATAAGTTGACCTTTATCTAAAACAATAATTTGATCTGCATTTTTAACCGTTGAAATTCGATGACTAATAATTAGCGTAGTAATGTTTTTACTTACAGTTTTAAGATTGTTTAAAATAATTTCTTCAGTTTTCGTGTCAACAGCAGATAAACAATCATCAAAAATTAATATTTTAGGTGAACCAATAATTGCTCTTGCAATAGAAATTCGTTGTTTTTGTCCGCCAGATAGTGTAACGCCACGTTCGCCAACCATTGTTTTATATCCGTTTTTAAACGATGTAATGTTATTGTGAACATTTGCATTAATAGCTGCATTTTCGACTTCACTTTGTGAAGCGTTGTGTTTTCCAAAACGAATATTGTCTTCAATTGTTTCAGAAAATAAAAAACTATCTTGTGGTACAAAACCAATTTGAGATCTTAAACTGTTTAAATTAATTGCAGTAATTAAATCATTGTCAATTAATATATTACCATCAGTAACATTATATAATCTTGCAATTAAACTGACAATAGTTGATTTTCCTGAACCTGTTTTACCCATTATAGCTAAGGTTTGACCATGCTTAATTTTAAAATTAACATTTTTTAAGGCTTTAATATTTGTGTCTTCGTAAGTAAAACTAACGTTATTAAATGCAATATCGCCTTTAATAGTGCTTGGTTTACTGTTACTATTAGCAACAGCAGGTTTTTCATGTAAAAACTCATTAATTCTTTTTTGCGAAGCTTCTGCTTGTTGCACCATAGAAGTAACCCAGCCAACAACAGCAACTGGCCAAGTAAGCATATTAATGTAAATAATAAACTCGGCAATAACACCAATATTTGTAATTTCGCCACTAATATATCGCATTCCACCAATATAAATAACCAAAATATTACTAACACCAATTAATAATATCATTAACGGAAAAAATAGTGCTTGTGCTTTATAAAGCGAAAGATTTTTATCTTTGCTTTTAACGGCTAAGGCATCAAAATTTTTAATAGTTTGTGGTTCTATTGCATATGCTTTAATAACATGAACTCCAGAAAATGTTTCTTGCGCTAATGTTGTCAGTTTTGATAAATACTCTTGTACCTTACTACTTCTTTTGTTTATAACTTTGCTTAAAGTATATATTGAAAATGATAAAATAGGTAAAGGCAATAAAGTATATAAAGTTAATGTGGCATCAATACTTATCATTTTAGTCAGCGCAACAGCAAATAAAACCAACATATTCATAGTGTACATTATTGCTGGACCGACGTACATTCTTACTTTTCCAACATCTTCGCTAATTCGATTCATCAAATCGCCAGTTCTATTTTTTTTATAAAAATTTATGGATAGATTTTCGTATTGTTTAAAAATTTCATTTTTTAAATCAAATTCAATATATCGTGACATTACAATAATGGTTTGTCGCATTAAAAATGTAAAAAAACCAGACAATAATGCTGCGCCAATAATCAATAAAATATTAATGGTTAAAGTTGATTTAACTTCAGTAATATCTGTAATTAAGCCTTTGTTATAATCTTCAACAATATTTAAAGAATTTTTAATAAATGAAGGTATTTGAATGGCTAAAATTTTTGAAAGTATCGTTATTAAAATCCCAAAACCCAAACGGTATTTGTATTTTATAAGATATTTATTTAAGTATTTTAATTCTTTCATTTATATTTTTTAAATGTAAACAAATATATTGAAACTTAGTGTAAAAAGTTGAAGTCTATTTTAAAAATTAACAAAATATTTTGATAATTTAAACGTATCTTTACATCGTAAAAATAAACATTATAATTAGAATGAATACAGATATAATAGAAGCAAAAGATTTAGCAAAAATCAATCCAGTTTTTGGTAATTTTTCTTTTGACAATCATGAACAAGTTGTTTTTTGCAACGATAAAGAAACAGGCTTAAAAGCAATTATTGGCATACATAATACAAATCTTGGTCCTGCACTTGGCGGAACGAGAATGTGGAACTACAAAAATGAAGCAGAAGCTTTGCAAGATGTTTTGCGTTTGTCAAGAGGTATGTCTTACAAAGCAGCTATCACTGGTTTAAAATTAGGTGGCGGAAAAGCAGTAATAATTGGCGATGCAAAAACTCAAAAAACAGATGCATTAATGCGTAAATTTGGCGAATTTGTACACTCTTTAGGAGGTAAATACATTACGGCAGAAGATGTTGGTATGGAAACCAGAGATATGGATATTGTTAATGATGTAACACCTTATGTTACAGGAATATCAGAAAGTAGAGGCGGCGCAGGAAATCCTTCGCCAGTTACCGCATACGGCGTTTTTATGGGAATTAAAGCTGCTTCAAAATATAAATTTGGAACAGATAATCTTTCTGGTAAAAAAATATTAGTTCAAGGTATTGGGCATGTTGGCGAAAGCATTGTTGAAATGGCAGCAAAAGAAGGAGCAAAAGTTATTATTAATGATATTAATAAGGAGCAATTAGAGCGAGTTAGTAAAAAGTATGGAGCAACGATACATCACGATTTAGATATTTACGGTTTAGATGTTGATATTTATGCGCCATGTGCACTTGGAGCGACTATTAATGATGATACAATTAATAGGATAAAAGCACAAGTTATTGCAGGTGCTGCCAACAATCAATTACAAGATGAAGTTAAACACGGTAGATTGTTAAAAGAAAAAGGAATTGCTTATGCACCAGATTTTTTAATTAATGCTGGTGGAATTATTAATGTTTATGCAGAAATTGCTAAATACGATAGAAGTGAAATCATTAAACAGACTGAAAATATTTTTAATACAACTTTAGAAATTTTTAAATTATCTGATGAAAAACAAATTTCTACACATCAAGCGGCATTTAATATTGCGCAAGCAAGAATTGACGCTAAAAAATAGAGTAGAAGTAGATAAAGAAAATAATACTAAAAAGGACTTGAATTTATGTAATTTTAAGTCCTTTTTTTTTATTGTAAGTAAATCAATAAAAACCAAATAATTGGTATTGATTCTACAAAAAAAGCACTGTAATATTTAGACTGTTTTTGGTTAGAATAAATTAAAAAAACAGCGCTAATTAAAGTTATTAGGCATGTTGAAAACAGCGCTTGTTCTGTTGTTGGTTTTAAAAATTCTATTATATTAAAAATAAGTAGTAACGCTAATCCGAAAATTTTCGTTTTTTTTATTCCAATTTGTTGAGGTAATGTTCTTAATTTTTTTGAATCGTAATCTAAATCGCGAATATCAAAAGGAATTGTAATTACAATTATAAATAAAAATCGCTGTAAAAACACGAAGTAATCAATCGTTCTTGGTGTAATGTAGTTTTGTGATAAAGGAAATAATACGGTAATTCCAGCCCAAGAAAAAGCAATTAAAAAAAGTTTTAAGTTAGCAATGTTTCTAAGCGAATATTTTTTTAAAGGGAAAGTGTAAAACAAAGTTGCAAGAACAAATGGAAATAATACAATGACGGATTTTAGGTGTAAGTAAAAACTTAAATAGATAATTGATATTAAACTCAAACTATTTATAAAATATAAGGGTTTTATATTGTTTTTTATCCAAATGTTGTACCAGTTTTTAATTGAATCTAAGCGTAAAAGGCGAATGATATTATATGACAATAATGTGGAAAAAAAAACAAACCAAGCAGATGTGTTTTTTAAAATTCCGATATTTAATAAAGTAATTTTAACCAATAAAAAAGTGGCAAAAGCAACATGTATATTGCTAAAAATATAAAAATCAAATACTTTAGTAAGTAGTTTGTTTTTAGTGTAATTTACTGTTTTTTTTTCTCTCATTTAGAACTAATATATGTTAAATTATATTGTTAAAATTGAAAATTCCAATTGCAATGGTGTTAAATTGTCTTTTAAAAACGGAATTAATTCTTCGCCATGTTCTAAGTATAATTCAGAGAAATTGGTATGGCGTTCTTGCAAGATTTTGTTTGGAAAAACAGTGTTTTGCAATAATATAATACGATTAACCAAATCAGATAATTTACGTTTTTCTGCTTTTAAAAGGCGTTTTTCTAAATTATTAAGTCCTTTTAGTTGTTTTTTTTCTTGTGCATTTACTGCGCCAATAAAAGATTGGTCTGTTTTTTTTGCCATTTCTTTGAGTGCAATAAACTGATTTTGTAAAAATATTTTTTGCTCAGA
>JALSLZ010000120.1 GCA_026988075.1 Flavobacteriaceae bacterium | reverse complement strand
AATATTTTAGTATTGTTTGCCTGTTTAGCATAACGCAATAAAAAATCAAAATTATTTGGCATCGGAAATTTAGGTGAACCTTGTCTTCCGCCTTTGTTAAAATCCATATAACTTTCCCAAGTACTTACTACTTTATCTAACTCTTCTTTTGTAAACTTTGGTTTATCAAGATTAAAAGTTACCAAACCTGAATTTTTAACACCTTGTAATAATTTTTCGGCTTGATTTTCTAATTTTTCGGGAGATTCTATCTGTAATTTTGCAATTTGCTCTAACGCACTGACCCAATTTTTTTTAGGAAAATACGTTCCGCCCCAAACTGGTCTTCCATCTGGCATGGCAATACAATTTAAGGGCCAACCGCCACGACCAGTCATTAATTGTACCGCATCCATATAAATTTGATCGATATCTGGACGTTCTTCTCTATCAATTTTAATACAAATATAATTAGCATTCATTACTTGTGCTACTTCTTCGTTTTCAAACGATTCATGCTCCATAACATGACACCAATGACAAGCGGCATAACCAATAGAAATTAACATTAATTTATTCTCTTTTTTTGCCAAATCTAAAGTCTCTTGATTCCAAGCATGCCAATTTACTGGGTTATGTGCATGTTGTAATAAATACGGACTTGATTCGTTAATTAAATCGTTGGTAAATTTATGTGTTTCTTCTTTTGACATCTCTTTATTGGTTTGACTTTTACAACTTAAAAAGCTAATAGCAATTAGTAGTAATATTATTTTTTGCATGATTCTATGCGTTTAGTTATTTTGTAAATGTAACACTATTTATATAAAATTATTAATCTTTATAACCAAATCGTCTGAGTTGCTTATTGTTAGATCGCCAATTTTTATTTACTTTAACGTATAATTCTAAAAAAACCTTTTTATTAAAAAATTTTTCTAAATCTTTTCGGGCTTCTGTACCTACTCTTTTTAGCGAAGCGCCTTTATGCCCAATTATAATTCCTTTTTGTGAATTGCGTTCAACCATAATAACAGAACGTATTCGTATTAATTTTTTGTCTTCATTAAATTCTTCTGTATCAATTTCTACTGAGTAGGGAATTTCTTTTTTATAATGGATGAGTATTTTTTCTCGAATAGCTTCATTTACAAAAAAGCGTTCAGGTTTATCAGTTAACTGATCTTTTGGATAAAAAGCAGGATTAACAGGTAATAATTCTAATATTTTATTAAAAACAGCATCTACATTAAAACCTTCTAATGCCGAAATTGCTAATATTTGGGCATTAGGTACTTTTTCTCGCCATAAATCAACAGATTCTTCTAATTTTTCAGGATCTGATTTATCAATTTTATTAATTAATAGTAAAATGGGAATTTTAGCATTCACAATTTTATTAAAAAATTGTTCCGATTTTAAATTTTTCTCTCCAATTTCAACCATATAGATTAAGATATCTGCATCTTCAAAAGCCGATTTTACAAAATCCATCATTGATTCTTGCAATTCGTAGGCTGGTTTTATAATTCCTGGTGTGTCAGAAAATAGCATCTGAAAATCATCACCATTAACAATACCAAGTATTCTATGACGTGTAGTTTGTGCTTTAGAGGTGATTATTGATAAACGTTCACCAATAAAGGCATTCATTAGTGTTGATTTACCAACATTTGGATTGCCTATAATATTTATAAATCCTGCTTTGTGTGACATTTCGCTTCTGTTTAAAAGGCAAAAGTAACAACTTTGGTATGAAAAGTGCTACTTTATAAGTAATTAAATATAAAACGAGTAAATTTGTAAAATAAACAACACAATATGAATTTTATTTTAGGTTTCATTATTGGAGCAATGGTACTATCTGTTTACTACTTGTTTTCAAAAAAATCGTTTTTTAAAAATAAATCACAAGAGCAATCGGTTATTCTTTTAGAAAAAATGAAAAGCGTTGCTAAACTAATTACTGTTGAAGGTAATATGAATGAAATAATGCATTTTCAAGATGAAAAAAGTTCGTTACTAAATATGCTTTCAAGTAAAAAGAAAGCTATAATTATGGCGAATGCAAAAGTGTTTATTGGTTTTGATATGAAAAAAATTAAACTCGAAGCTAATGCTGATAAACGACAGATTAAAGTAACTTATTTTCCTGAACCCGAAGTGTTAAGTTTAGAAACAAATTTAGAATTTTACGACATTCAAAACGGGTTGTTTAATAAGTTTGACGCTTCTGAATTAACCGAATTAAATAAAAAAGTAAAACAAAATTTTGCAGATAAAATTCCTGAAAGCGACTTGCTTTTTAATGCAAAATTAAAAGCATTAGATTCTTTAAAAATTATGGAACAAATGGTTGGTACTTTTGGTTGGCAATTAAAATACGACAAAGTAAGCGAACCAAAAAAAATGAGTAAAACCGAAGTTTTTAAACAGTTGCTTTCTTAAATAAATTAGAAATACAATTTTTAGCTATTGTTGAGATTAATTTTCCTTAAATATACCCAATATTGGGTATTTCATAAATGAATTAATGATTATATGTTTGTAGTTTAATTTTTAACTAAACTCATTAATATAAATCATGAAAAATTTAATCATTACAATTTTATTAACATCAAGCTTATTTGCTTTTTCACAAAGTGATAGTGTAACTCTTGATAAAAAAATAAAAACAGCTTTAGCCAATGAAAATTATGCTGAAGCAGCAAAACTTAAAAAAACAAAAGAAATACACATAGCAATTAAAGTCGCTTTAGCCAATGAAGATTATGCTGAAGCAGCAAAACTTAAAAAATCATTACCAAAAGACAACGCTTTAGTTTTAGCAGCTATTAAAGAAGCGTTGAAAAATGAAGATTATGCTGAAGCTGCACGATTAAAAAGAACTTTAAATGGTAATAATTCAGAAATAAAAAAAGAAGTTATTGTTATACCATCTTCAAATAGTTTGTCGCCAGAATTTATGAATCAAGTGTATTTGGTTTATAATAATGAATTAACACAGCTTGAAAGACAAACAGGAGAAATAAAAACACAGACTTCAGCATCGCCATGGCATGCAAAATCGACTTCTTATTATTTTATTAAAGGAGTAACATCATCCATTCAAATTGATTCAAAAAGTCATTTTATGCTCAAGTTAGGTAAAGGTGTTGACCCTTCTGACATGTACAAGCTTATTAGAATACCAGCTCACAAAAGAAAAGATGGCAGATATATACCTTATTACACAGCAAGCTCTGCAAGTTTTGCTGGCACTTCATCGCACAAAGTAGAAAATGACAATGTAGCAATTACATTTAAAAAAATAAGTTCTGATAATGTGTATAGTATATATGAAATTATCCCTACTGCATCATTAAGTCAAGGAGAGTATGCATTTATGTATATAAATAAACTGTTTGCATTTAAAATATAAATTAACCATAAATTATTTAATATGAAATTAAGAATATTATTAGTAGCACTATTTTTGTTAGGAACAATTAATATTGCACAAGCACAAGTATCAGGTTATGACGCTAAAATTAAAGCAGCTGTAGAAGCTGGAGATTATGATAAAGCGGCAGAATTAAAAGAGAAAAAAGCAATTAAAATTAAAATTGATGCTGCAGTAGAAGCAGGTGATTATGATAAAGCTAGTCAATTAAAACAACAGTTAAACGGAGAAGCAGTTTCTAAAACAAAACCTGTAATTACCGCTCCTAAAGAAGCGCCTTCTGTTGAACAAAAGTCGGCTACAGTAGTAAATAAAATAGAATCTGAAAAAACAATTAAAGAAAGAAGATCAAGATTACTTAAAAACGGACTAAATATAGAATTATTAATTGGTTCTTTACGTGATAATTACAGCCGAAACTTTGGAGCAAGTTTTAGAATAGGAACTACTTGGTATTTTGGTTCTAGTAAAATTTGGAAACCTGGTGTAAGGTTAAACTTTATTCGATTTGGTGCGTATAAAGGGTCGGATATGTTATACAATATTGATGACGGCGAATATATTTTAGATGAATACTCATGGGTTTTAATTACACCTGCCAGCGTTGGTTTTGCTAATGTTATAGAGTTCGGAAAAAATATAGGTTTAGAAGCAAATTTAAATTTTGGAGCATCTCTTATTGGTAAAAATAGTGATTATACAGGTAGTACATATTTTGGTGTATTAATAAACCCTGAAATAAAATTTAGACTTGGTGTTCTTGCTGTTGGTTTAGATTATACTTTTGGAAGATTGCGAAGTTCTAACAATGAAGATTATCGTGAAGGGTATCAATATTTAGTAAGAGATAGATTATATACGAACATTTTAAGTTTATCAATAGGAGCTAAATTTTAATATTAACTTTTAGATAAAAAAAGGCTGTTCAAAATTATTTTGAACAGCCTTTTTAAATTTATGTACGAGTGGAGAGACTCGAACTCTCACACCTTGCGGCACTAGATCCTAAGTCTAGCGTGTCTACCAATTCCACCACACTCGCATTTGTGTCTACCTCCCGACACTTCGGGGCCACCACACTCGCAAATTTGGTTTGCAAATATACTAATAAGTTCAAAACTGCAACTATTTATTTATATTTTTTTAACTTTGAGCAAAATTTAAAAACAAATACTAAAAATGGACAACATAAAATCATACGTTAAAGAGAATAAAGATCGCTTTGTTACTGAATTGATAGACTTATTAAAAATTCCATCAATAAGCGCAGATAAAAATTATAAAAATGATGTTATAAAAACAGCTGATGCTGTTAAAACATCTTTAGAAAAAGCAGGTTGTGATAATGTTGAAATATGCGAAACTCCAGGTTATCCTGTTGTCTATGGTGAAAAAATAATAGATAAGTCATTACCAACTGTTTTAGTTTATGGTCATTATGATGTACAACCAGCCGATCCAATTGAATTATGGACTTCGCCACCATTTGAACCCGTAATTAAAAAGACCGAAATTCATCCAGAAGGAGCAATTTTTGCTCGTGGTGCTTGTGATGATAAAGGACAAATGTTTATGCATGTAAAAGCATTTGAATATATGATTGCTAATAATAATTTACCATGTAATGTCAAATTTATGATTGAAGGCGAAGAAGAAATTGGATCACCAAGTTTAGAATGGTTTGTAAAACGCAATCATGAAAAATTAGCAAACGATATTATTTTAATATCAGATACAGGCATGATTAGCAATACACAACCATCAATAACTACAGGCTTACGTGGTTTAAGTTATGTTGAGGTTGAAGTTACAGGTCCAAATAGAGATTTACATTCTGGTCTTTATGGTGGCGCAGTTGCAAACCCTATTAATATATTGGCTAAAATGATTGCTTCACTTCACGATGAAAATAATCACATTACCATTCCACAATTCTATGATAAAGTTTTAGAACTTACTAACGAAGAACGAGCAGAAATGGCAAAAGCACCTTTTTCTTTAGACGATTATAAAAAAGCTTTAGATATGGAAGATGTTTATGGCGAAAAAGGATACACAACTAACGAAAGAAATTCAATTAGACCAACTTTAGACGTTAACGGAATTTGGGGTGGATATACAGGTGAAGGAGCAAAAACAGTCATTGCATCTAAAGCTTTTGCTAAAATATCAATGCGTTTAGTGCCAAACCAAACTCCCAAAGAAATAACAGAACTGTTTCAAAAACATTTTGAAAACATAGCTCCAAAAGCAGTAAAAGTTAAAGTGACACCTCATCATGGTGGTCATGCTTACGTAACACCAATCGATAATATAGCATATAAAGCAGCAAATAAGGCATATACCCAAACTTTTGGCGTACCAGCAATTCCACAAAGAAGTGGTGGTAGTATACCTATAGTTGCCTTGTTTGAAAACGAATTAAAATCTAAATCTATTTTAATGGGTTTTGGTTTAGATAGCGATGCAATTCACTCGCCTAATGAGCATTACGGAATATTTAACTATTTAAAAGGAATTGAAACCATACCTTTATTTTACAAATATTATGTAGCAATGACTAAGTAGTAATTGCAATTACGACAATAAAAAAAACAGTTATATTTTAATTGAATATGGCTGATTTTTACATTAAAAACGACACACCTATTTTTTTAATTAAAAAACTATTGCTTAATAGGTAGCGAAGTGTTATATTTGCAAACTTGAAAAATTAGTGAGTAAAATCACTTAAACTCATTAAGTTGAGATTTAATTATTAAGATTTAAAATAAAAAATCATGCAAAACAAAGGAACAGTAAGACTATTCGCCATTTTATTTGGGTTAATATGTTTGTACTATTTATCATTTACTTGGGTTGGGAATAATATCGACGATAAAGTCGCTAATATTGAAGGTAAAAAAGAAAAGAAAGAATATTTAGATTCTTTAAAAGTAAATTACCTTACAACAGATTACACGTATAAAGAAATTAAAGACCGATCAATAAATTTAGGTCTTGACCTTAAAGGTGGTATTAATGCTACTTTAGAAGTTTCTGTAAAAGATATTTTAAAAGGTTTAGCCAATCAATCTAAAGAACCTATTTTTAATCAAGCATTAGAAAAAGCAAGTGAAATGCAAAAAGACGATCAAGGCTCGTACTTTGACTTGTTTATTAGAGCGTTTGACGAAGTAAGTCAAGGTAAAATAAAATTAGGAAACCCTAAAATATTTGGTAATAAAGCGTTAAGCGATAAGATTAACTTTAAAATGACCAATGCAGAAATTGCTCCTATTTTAAGAGCACAAGTAGATGCATCAATAGGTACTGCATTTAAAGTATTGCGTAATCGTATTGATCGTTTTGGTGTAACACAACCAAACATTCAACGTATTGGCAAAACAGGTCGAATCTTAATTGAATTACCTGGAGCTAAAGATATTGATCGTGTAAGAACATTATTAACAGGAACTGCTAAATTACAGTTTTGGGAAGTTTTTACAAATCAAGAATTGTTTAGTTTTTTATTACAAGCAAATCAAAAATTAGCAGATGTTGTTAAACCAACTGAAAAAGTTAAAGAAGATATTGCTAAAGAAACTGATAGTACTAAGGTTGATGATGTAGATAAATTATTAAATGGCGAAAAGGATAAAGAAACACTTAAAGCAGAAAACCCATTATTTTCTATATTACAATTAAATCAAAGTCAAGCAAGTGGTATTTTAGGTTCTGCAAAAGTTGATGATATTGAAAAAATAAACAACTATTTAAGTAAAAAAGAAGTTAGAAGTTTATTGCCATCAGAATTAAGATATGCAAAATTTGTTTGGGATTTACCAGCTAAAAACAGTGACATTGTTAATCTTTACGCATTAAAATCAAATCGTGATGATGTTGCTCCAATAGAAGGCGATGTAATTTCAAGCGCAAGACAAGCATATTCTCAATTTGGTGCAAACCCAGAAATTAGCATGACAATGAAAGGTGCTGCTACTAAAAAATGGGCAAAAATGACCGAAAAAAATGTTGGTAAATTTGTAGCTGTTGTTTTAGATGATAGAGTTTATACTGCGCCAAGAGTAAACGGAAAAATACCTAACGGTAGAACGTCAATTTCTGGAGCTTTTACAGTTGAAGAAGCGCAAGATGTTGCTAATGCATTACAATCAGGTAAATTGCCTGCTGCTGCTCAAATTATTCAAGCAGAAATTGTTGGTCCATCTTTAGGTCAAGAAGCTATTGATAGTGGTGTTATGTCATTTATATTAGCATTGGCATTAATTTTATTATGGATGATTTTCTATTATGGTAAAGCAGGTATTTATACCGATATTGCCTTGATAGTAAATATGTTATTTGTTTTTGGAGTACTAACTGCATTTGGAGCAGTTTTAACACTTCCGGGTATTGCAGGTATTGTATTAACAATTGGTATGTCTGTTGATGCAAACGTACTTATTTACGAAAGAATAAAAGAAAATTTAAGTTCTGGTATGGCTTTAAAAGAAGCTGTTTCTGAAGGTTATAGCGGTTCATTACCATCAATTTTAGATGCAAATATTACTACATTCTTAACAGGTTTAGTATTGTTTTCTTTTGGTTCAGGACCAATTAAAGGTTTTGCTTATACATTAATGGTTGGTATCGCTACATCATTATTTTCTGCAATATACATTTCAAGATTGTTTATAGACTGGCAAATTAGTAAAGGTGTTAATTTTACATTTAACACAAATATTACTAAAAATTGGTTTAGTAATATAGATATTGATTTCTTAAAAAAGAGAAAAATGACTTACGTTATCTCTACTGTATTTGTAGCAATAGGTTTAATATCTTTAGTAACGCAAGGTTTAAATTACGGTGTAGATTTTAAAGGTGGTAGAACATATACAGTTCGTTTTGCACAACCAGTAAACTCGGCAGATGTTGCTTCTACTTTGAAAGATGCTTTTGGTGGTTCTTTACCAGATGTTAAAACTTATGGTAGTGAAAAACAATTAAAAATCACAACAAATTATAAAATTGAAGATAATGGTGTTGAGGTTGATAACGAAATTCAAGAAATTTTATTTAATAAGTTACAGTCTTATTTGCCAGAAGGTACTAAATTAGAAAATTTTAGAGTAGGTTCTGAAAAACAAAAAATTGGCGTTATGGAGTCAATGCAAGTTGGCCCAACTATTGCAGATGATATTAAAAAAGATGCCTTAGTTGCTGTATTTTGGTCATTATTTATAGTATTTATGTATATTTTATTCCGTTTTAGAAAATGGCAATTTAGTTTAGGTGCAGTAGTAGCTGTTTTTCATGATGTATTAATCGTACTCGGAATATTCTCGTTATTGTATAAATTTTTACCATTCGAAGAAATAAACCAATCATTTATTGCAGCAATATTAACGGTAGTTGGTTACTCATTAAATGATACTGTGGTAATTTTTGATAGAATTAGAGAATTTACTAACGAACATGATAACTGGGCATTAAGTAAAATTGTTAATCGAGCACTAAGTAGTACTTTAGGTAGAACAATAAATACTTCATTAACTACTTTAGTTACCTTATTAGCTATATTTTTATTTGGTGGAGATTCAATTAAAGGTTTTATGTTTGCAATGATTATAGGTGTAGTTGTTGGTACATATTCATCTTTATTTGTAGCAACACCAATAATGTTTGATACTGTAATTAAAAGTGGTAAAGACTTGGTAAAAAAAGAAGATAAAGAATAAATAAAACAATATTTAATACACATAAAAACCTTTCAGATAATCTACTGAAAGGTTTTATGCTTTAAAATGATTTATTATGGCAAAAAAAATAGTTAAACTGCACGATAAGTATTTTAAAAAATACATTTCAAGTAAAAACATAGCTAAAACAATAAAAAAATTAGCGAAAAATGTTGAAGCTGATTTACCAAAAGGAGAAGTGCCAATTTTTATTGGTATTCTTAATGGCTCATTTATGTTTGCAGCCGATTTTATAAGAAATTATAAAGGCAATTGCGAAATTAGTTTTGTAAAATTAGCTTCTTATGAAGGAACAAAATCTGTTGGTAAAGTAAAAAAATTAGTAGGTATTAATGAAAGTTTAAAAGGTAGAATAGTAATAATTTTAGAAGATATTATTGATACAGGTAATACCTTAGAAGAAATTTACGAAATGTTTAGAGAGCATCACGTAAAACAATTAAAAATCGTAACTTTATTTTTTAAACCAGATGTATTTAGAAAAGGTTTACCAATAGATTATATAGGTAAATCAATTCCAGATAAATTCATTGTAGGTTATGGTTTGGATTATGATAATTTAGGAAGAAATTTAAAAGATATATACCAATTAACATCAATTAAAATGAAAAATATAGTATTATTTGGACCTCCAGGAGCAGGAAAAGGAACACAAGCTACTAAATTAAAAGAAAAATATAATTTAGTACACATTTCAACTGGTGATGTTTTTAGATATAATATTAAAAACAAAACAGAATTAGGTATTCTTGCAAAAGGATTTATGGATAAAGGTGATTTAGTACCTGATGAAGTTACTATAAATATGCTGAAAGACGAAGTAAATAAAAATTTCAATGCGCAAGGTTTTATTTTTGACGGATTTCCAAGAACGGAATCTCAAGCAAAAGCATTGGATGAATTTTTAGCTGAAAAAGGAGAGAAAATTAATGGTATGGTTGCTTTAGAGGTAGATGAAGATTTACTTGTGACTCGTTTATTAAAAAGAGGCGAAACAAGCGGTAGACCAGACGATCAAGACGAAGTTAAAATACGTAACCGTTTTAATGAATATGAAACTAAAACAGCTATTTTAAAAGATTATTTTGAGGCTCAAAATAAGTATTACGGAGTTGATGGTGTTGGTTCTATTGATGAAATAACAGCACGCTTAAGTATCGTTTTTGATAAACTATAAATATTATTATTTGTTTTAAATTAATAAACGAATAGACAAACCCAAATAAAATGACTGAAGGAAATTTTGTAGACTACATAAAAATTCATGCTAAATCTGGCAAAGGCGGAAAAGGTTCTGTTCACTTACACAGAGAAAAGTATATTGATAAAGGTGGTCCAGATGGTGGAGATGGCGGTCGTGGAGGTCATGTTATTCTTCGTGGTAATAAAGGAATGTGGACACTTTTTCATCTAAAATTTAAACAGCATTTTAAAGCTACAGAAGGTGGCGCAGGCGGAAAAAGTAGATCTACTGGTAAAGATGGTGTTGATGTATATGTTGATGTGCCTTTAGGTACGATTATTCGTGATGGAGAAACCGATGAAAAATTATTTGAAATAACAGAACATGGAGAAGAATTAATTCTTTTAAAAGGCGGAAAAGGTGGTAGAGGAAACTGGCATTTTAAATCGTCTACCAATCAAACCCCAAGATATTCACAACCAGGAATGGATGGAGAAGATGGTTGGTTTAGAATGGAATTAAAGCTATTAGCTGATGTAGGTTTGGTTGGATTTCCAAATGCAGGAAAATCAACACTATTATCTGTAATCACATCTGCTAAACCAAAAATAGCAGATTATGCTTTTACAACACTTAAACCAAATTTAGGTATTGTAAAATATCGTGATTTTAGATCTTTTGTAATGGCAGATATACCAGGAATTATTGAAGGTGCAGCCGAAGGAAAAGGTCTTGGACATCGTTTTTTAAGGCATATAGAGCGCAATTCAGCATTGCTGTTTATGATACCTGCAGATAGTGACGATATTCAAAATGAATATGAAATACTACTTAATGAACTAAGAAAGCATAATCCTGAATTAATAGATAAACAACGCTTGTTGGCAATATCAAAATCAGATATGTTAGATGATGAATTAAAAGAAGAAATCGCTAAAGAATTACCAAATGATGTGGAATATGTTTTTATTTCATCGGTAGCTCAACAGGGAATCTCAGAACTTAAAGATAAACTTTGGGATATGCTACAATAGTATTCTGAATAGTTTTAAAATATAAAAGCCATCTAAAATTAATTAGATGGCTTTTTTAAGTTATAAATCTATTGCTCTAAAAACGGATATTTATAATCGGTTGGTGGAACAAAAGTTTCTTTAATAGTACGGTTAGAAACCCAACGTAATAAATTCCAAACAGAACCTGCTTTGTCATTTGTTCCAGACCCACGAGCACCACCAAATGGTTGTTGACCAACAACTGCTCCTGTTGGTTTATCGTTAATGTAAAAATTACCAGCAGCATCTTCTAAAGCATCGGTTGCAATATCAATTATATATCTATCTGCACTAAAAATTGCTCCTGTTAATGCGTAAGGCGAAGTATCGTTTACTAATTTAAGTGTTTCTTCCCATTTTTCATCATCGTAAACATACACCGATAAAATTGGACCAAATAATTCCATGTGCATGGTTTTATAATCAGGTGTTTTAGCTAAAATTACAGTTGGTTCAATAAAGTAGCCTTTACTATCATCGTAATTTCCTCCAACAACTATTTCGGCATCATTATCACGTTTTGCATCGTCAATAAAATTAGACAATTTTTCAAAAGCTCTATTATCAATTACTGCATTGATAAAATTTGAAGTGTCTTCGGGCGAACCCATTTTCATGTCTTTTAAATCAGATTCTACAAATTTAAGCACTTCGTTCCATTTTGATTTTGGAATGTATGCTCTTGAAGCAGCAGAACATTTTTGCCCTTGGTATTCAAAAGCACCACGAGACATTGCTGTTGCAACTTGCTTTGCATCCGCTGAAGCGTGCATCCAAATAAAGTCTTTTCCACCAGTTTCACCAACAATTCTTGGGTATGATTTGTAAATTCCTTTACGTACATTAGTACCAATATTATCCCAAAAACTATTAAAAACACCTGTTGAACCTGTAAAGTGAATTCCGCCAAAATCTTTATGGTCTAAAACAACTTCGGTTATCATTTGTGCGCTACCAGTTACCATATTTATTACACCATCTGGCAAACCAGCTTCCTTAAATAAATCCATCAAAACTTTAGCGGAATACACTTGTGTTCTGGCTGGTTTCCAAAGAATAACATTACCCATCATTGCAGGTGCAGCTGATAAATTTGCGGCTATTGAAGTAAAGTTAAAAGGTGTAATTGCATAAACAAAACCTTCTAAAGCTCTATATTCCATTCTGTTCCAAATTCCTGGTGAAGAAATTGGCTGATTTTGGTAAATTTCGGTCATAAATTGCACATTGAATTTAAAGAAATCTATCAATTCACAAGCGGCATCAATTTCGGCTTGCATTACGTTTTTAGATTGTGCTAACATGGTTGCAGCATTCAATTTTGCTCTGTATGGTCCAGCTAATAATTCGGCTGCTTTTAAAAATATTGCGGCTCTACTTTCCCAAGGCATATTCGCCCATTTTTTACGAGCTGCCATTGCGGTTTCAATCGCTTTTTCTACATGTTCTTTTTCGGCTAAATGGTATTGACCAATAGTATGTTTTGTATCGTGTGGCGGATGTATAGAAACCGTGTTTCCTGTTCTAATTTCTTCAGAACCTATATAAAAAGGTATGTCTATATTTTCACTATACATTTTTTTGTACATCGCAAGTAATTCAATTCGCTCTGCACTGTTTGGTGCATACGATTTTACTGGTTCGTTTACTGCTGGTGGTACTTTGTAAAATCCTGTTGCCATTATGTTCTATTTTATTAAATGAATAGTTTAAATTTGTAAATACAAAGGTATGAAATTTTTATCAACCTTTTATATAAACCCTTCAAGGGTTTTGAACCCTTGAAGGGTTGGTTGAAAGATTAAAAATAAAATTATGAAAAAATTATTAATCGAAGAAAGAAAATACTACCACATTTACAATAGAGGTAATAATGGTGATAATATATTTTATTCCAATGAAAATTATTATTATTTAAAACTATACGATAAATATATTGAACCTCTTGCAGATACCTTTGCTTGGGTTTTATTAAAAAAACATTTTCATATATTGGTTTATATAAAAAAAATTGATGAAATAAATAAAGAAAAACTTAGTTATTCAACCACAAAAACACCGAAAAAATAAGCGCAACTAATCAGTTTTCACACTTATTTAGCCGCTCCTTACATACTACACAATTAACTAATAATCAATAAAATAACTTGCATAATTCTATTATTTTATAGTGTTTAATTGCAAAATTTTTCATATATTATAGTATAAACCTTGCAATATATGATCGGAAAATCAGCGAAATTTATTCAAACCTTTATTAAAAGAGTTTATAAATTTAAACCATGAGTTGGTACTTTTATCCAATAAAATAGATTGAAATTATTTTGAAACCGAGTTTAGTTCTTTGTATTCAAATACAGGAAAGCCAGCTATGCCAATACGATTAATGGTTGGAAGTTTAATGTTGAAGCGTATTTATAATTTAGGAGATGAAACATTAGCAG
>JALSLZ010000119.1 GCA_026988075.1 Flavobacteriaceae bacterium | reverse complement strand
TATTTTAACTTTAAATACGATATTGAAGATACGCATATAGACCAGTTTTATAAAACACCTTGGCATGCTATTTTATTTTTTTTATATCAAAGTATACCTTATTATGTGGTATTGTTGTTTGTACATCTTTTTACAGGTAATAATAATTTTTTTTTAAATAAGCGTTTTTGGCTTATTAGTATTTTGGGCTTTATAGTTTTAGCTTTAGATAGAGGTTTTTATCATCAAATATATTTTACAAAGTGGATTTCTAATCGGTATTCTTATAGATATATTAACCGAATAGTGAATAGTTTAATTTCGTTATTCGTAACCGTATTGCCTTTTTATGTAATTTATAAGTTGCTTTTAAAAAAGGAATTAACTCACTTTTATGGTTTACAAAATATTAGAAAAATAAAATTAAAACCTTATTGGATCATGATATTATTAATGATTCCGTTATTAATAGCAGCATCATTTCAGCCTGATTTTTTAAGAGAATATCCTCGTTATCAAAGATCTGGTGGAAGTTTAATTATTAAGTATTTTTCATATCCCAAATTTGCTGTTGTTGGTTTTTATGAATTAAGTTATGCTTTTGGTTTTTTTATTGTAGAGCTCATTTTTAGAGGCTATTTTATTTTTGCTTTGGTTAAGTATTTAGGTAAAGATGTTGTTTTACCAATGGCGGTAACGTATTGTGTGTTGCACTTTGGCAAGCCTTTAGGCGAAGCTATTTCTTCTTTTTTTGGTGGTTTTTTATTAGGTGTTGTTGCCTTGAAGACAAACAATATTTATGGAGGTATTTTAATTCATATAGGGATTGCTTTACTAATGGAATTATTTGCTTTTATGCAAATGTCAATGTAAAATTGACGACACAAATGTTTTTACAACTTGTTTTAGGTTGTTGTTTTCTTTGCCGATTGCCTTAATAAAAGCACTACCAATAATTGCGCCGTTTGCATTTTTACAAGCTGTATCAAAAGTTTCTTTATTCGAAATGCCAAAACCTATTAATTTCGAATTTTTTATTGGTAGTTGGTTCAGTTTAGAAAAATAATCTAATTGGTTTTTTTCAATGCTACTTTTAGAGCCTGTAATTGCGAATGAAGACACGACGTAAATAAAACCAGAACTCGCTTTGTCGATTAATAAAACACGTTCGTTTGTTGTTTGTGGTGTTATTAAAAACACCATATCTAAATTTAATTCAGTAAGTGTTTTTTTATATTTTAATAGGTATTCAGATAATGGTAAATCGGGTATTATAAATCCGTCAACACCAACTTCTTTTGCTTTTTTAAAAAAATCAATAGCGCCATATTGTATTACTTGGTTGTAATAACCCATCATAACTATAGGTATGTTTACTGTTTTTCTAATTTCGCTTATTTGCTCAAAAATTAATTCTAATGTAATGCCATTATTAATTGCAACTTCACTACTGTGTTGAATGGTTGGTCCATCAGCTAACGGGTCAGAAAAAGGCATGCCTATTTCAATCATATCTACACCGTTTTTGGCTAATTCTTGTGTTATTAAAACAGTATCTTGTAACTTAGGATAACCTGCAGTTATGTAAATGTTTAGTATATTTTTTTTATTATTGAATAATTTTTCTATTCGTTTCATTTTGTTTTTTTTAAAAATACGACTGCTTTTTTTTGATGCTAATTTTAATGTATGTTTCCATATCTTTATCGCCTCTTCCTGAAAGATTGATTACAATATTTTCGTCTGGCTTACACTCAATTTTTTTTAATGCAGCTAAAGCATGTGCCGATTCAAGTGCAGGTATAATACCTTCTAATTTTGTTAATTCAAATGCTGCATCTAAAGCTTCTTTATCGGTTGCGCCTAAAAAAACACCTCTTCCAGTTTTAAATAAATGTGCATGTAAAGGACCAATTCCTGGGTAATCTAAACCTGCAGAAATAGAATAAGGTTCGGTTATTTGTCCTTCTTTATTTTGCATAAGTAAGGTTTTACTACCATGAAT
>JALSLZ010000118.1 GCA_026988075.1 Flavobacteriaceae bacterium | reverse complement strand
TTTTAGTTATGTGGTTTATAAAAATGTTAAATAAAAATTTATGGGAGCTGTAATTTTAATAGATACATTTCAAGTAGTTTTTTACATTCTTAGTTCTTTTTCAAAAAAATATAACAACCTGATTATTATATAATTTAAAAAAATATTTACTTAAGTTTTTAACTCTATACAATTATAGTACGAAAAAAAATTAGTCCAAATTATTAAAGATTATTAGGAATAACCGTCAATAATTTAGGTAAAGACTTCTTTATTTATTGACAGATAGGCTTTCTACGATCTAAGGCTTTTGGGTAATTATTTAATATTGTGTTTACTACTTTTGACTTTTCTTTATGGCAAGTTAAACACGAACCTACTTTTAAAATACGTTTTTGTTCTGCTATATTAAAAGGTCTTGCGTTGGTTCTTGTTGTTTTTTTAATGGTGTCGTTCGTTAAAAAACCAATCCAAGCATCTTGCGGCAAGCCATCAATTTCTTTTGGGTATTTTGGTTTAAAACTCCATTTTCCTTTTTTATATTTTAAATCACCTCTTCCATAACCTAAAACAACAGGATTGTTATGGCATTCTTTACAATTTCTCCCTTTAGCCGAAATTGTGTGCGCACTAACTGGAGCAAATAATCGATGAAAACTACTTTTAGTAGAATCGTTTTTTTGTAAGTGCATCACCATTCCTGGAGAGAATGTTTTTATTACTTTTTTATTATTTGCAGTAACAACTCCTAAACTTGGATATTCGGCTAAATAATTATTTCCATGTTCTTGCCACTTACCAATATTCCACTTTTTGGATAATAAATCATAACCATCTTCTTTATCGTCAAAATTAGTATGGCAATTTATACATTGTGGCGCCCAAGATGTATGACAAGTACTACATGCTATTTTTTGATGAACATCACGTGAGCAATTTTTACTTTGCTTAGAAATAAGCATTTTTTTAGAAGAGTTTTTTGCTATCCAAACCAAATCATTTTTTTCTTTAACTACATTAATTAAATTTTTAGCTGTTATATTTCCATAAACAAATTGTTTTATTTGGTCAATCTCTTTTAATTGAATAATGCGTTGTTCATCTGTATTCAAATCTTTAAAAGCAATAGTTTTTATATCCGCAATATTTTTATCCCATTTCAAATGGCAATCTTTACAGCTTACATTTGTTGCATTCTCTTGATGTGCGTATATATTTCCATCACCCATAACATCATAACTATCATGACAATCCACACAACTCAATCCTTTTGTATGATGAATATCTGCTTTCTGTTTTTTAAAAACTCGTTTATCTTCTAAAACTCTAAAATTAGAATTTCCATAAAGTGTATCTTTAAAAACGGTTTCGTGCCAACCTTCGTAATTTGTCGAAATTCTTCCAGATCTACTATGACAACCAAAACAATGATTATCGGTTATTTTTAAGGATAACGAAGGATGGATTTTTGGAAAATTTTCCTTATCGGAATTGATATATTCTTGATGAGCTAATTTAGCTTTATCCGAATAATTTAAATGACAAGTCGTACATCCGCCGCCACGAGATTTCTCAGTTATGGGGTTTGCATGTAGTTTTTCGTTACCAATATGACACGAAGCACATTTGTTTCGTAAATGATTATCGGCAGCAGATTTATTTTTTAAATGATGAACATCAAAAATGCTGTCTAAATTATCATTTTCATTAAAAACATATTTATCTACACTAATAATTCCACTCATGGTATTCATCATCGAGTTTTTTACTCTAAAATCAATTCCTTTATGACATTTTGCACAAGTTTCTGAAGCGTTAGACAAATTACCTGCAATCACAACCAAATCTTGATGTGCAGAATATTTATCAAACGAATTTGAATTTCCTAAATGACAAGCCGTGCACGAAATTTTATTTGGTGCATGCGCAGGCGAAAAACCTGTCATACCAGTATGACAACTAATACAAGAATTTTGCTTATTCAATGATTGGTAATCACTTTTTGTTAAACCAATATTTAAATAAA
>JALSLZ010000117.1 GCA_026988075.1 Flavobacteriaceae bacterium | reverse complement strand
AAATCTAAATCTCTAAAATCTGATCTTAAATGTAAAAAATCATAAACTTGTTGTTCGTAAAATCGATATGTTTGCCAAGTATCTTCATTTTTTTCTCTTGGAACTGCACCAATACTAAAAAACTTTTCACGCAATTCTTGAAACTCTTTATATAAGACAGACGATTCTGTATTTGTAACCAAATCTTTTATTTGCTCAATAATGGCTGTTTTTTTAACGAAATTCTCATTACGTTGATCTTCAAGTTCTTTATAATGCTTGCTTATTTTCTTTTTGTAGTCTTTTAGCAAACCATTAAAGTTATATTTTTCATCACTTTTAAAATGAAAATCAATTTCATTTCCTCCATCAGCAATAAATTGTTTTTTCTTTTCATCAATAAATTCAATGAATTTAGCATTGAATTCTTTTTTTATTGCATCTACATTATTTTTAATTTTCTGAATTGGTTCTTCGTCAATTAGTTGTTTTAACGCTGCGTTAAGTTCTATTAAAGATAGTTTTGAATAATCATCTAAAGTAATTTTACTTTTTTCCTGATTGTCAGAATTGTCTACTTTAACTTCTTCATTATTCTCTTGTTTAACAGTGTTTTCAACAACAATGCTTTTACCATTATCTATTGAATTGTTCTCTAATTGATTGTTTGTTTCGTCTAACATTTATTAATGTTTATAGGGTCGTTAATATTATATAATTTTATTATACCTGACAAAGGTATTTAATAAAACTGAATTATCTTGTTTTTGTACTTAGAAATACCAAAATGAACGTAAATAGAACATATGTAAACGCTATAACATTTCCGAAAAAGGCATTTATAAAAATTGTTTGAATAAAATAATTTATCGGAAAAATGGTTAATCCTAAACTGAATTTTGCTGTTGAAATAAATTCCAATTCTTTTATTTTGGGTTTTAACCAACCCCATATTAAAAAAGGGACAATACTATTCAATATAAGTAAATAATAAAAAATATTTTTCTTTTTTTGCTTATTATTTTTTGGAGTTGCTATCTCGTTATCTATTTTTTTATTTGTTGCAATTGGATTTAAAAAATCTTCTTTTGTCAAAGACGCATAAACGTTTTCGTAATTTTCTGAGTCAATATGCACTGTAACGTTTTTTAATTTTTGATGCACTTCATTAATGAGTTTACTTCGTGAGGTATTAATATCATCCTCATTAAAAAACTGCCTTGAGTTGATTGGTTCTCCAAAAACAACGTGTAGTTTTTCTGCATAGTTAAATGTATCTGAATAATTTAAACCAACAGGTACAATTTTTAAATTTTTAGTTGGGTTTGCTATTAAATAATCAATCGTCATTCTAACAAAGCCTGCCCGCAAAGATCGTACTTGACGTTTTTGACTATGACTTCCTTCTGGAAATATTAAAATGTTTTGTTTTTCATTAAACAAACCTAAACATTCGTTAAATACAGCTTCGTTTAGTGCTTTTGAATTTACGCCATCACGAACCCTGTATATTGCTATTGCATGGATTGATCGTAATAATTTTGATGCAATTTTCTTTTTAAAAGCACTTGCTCTTGCTAAAAAATACATGGTGTTATTTGTAGCTGTAGCAACAACCAAAGGATCCATCATTGCATTTTGATGGTTTGCAACAAATAATATTGGTCCATTTTTAGGTATGTTTTCTTTGCCCGAAACTCTTATGTTTTTATAAAACAAATGCAATCCTGTTTTTACATAAAATTTCACTACTTTGTATAATATCATATATTTATATTTTTAACTACTGCTTTTTTATTCCAATAATATGCCAAAAGCAAACCTGAAAATATATCCCAAATTCCCCAAAAAGCAACTACAAGTGCCATGCCGCCAAGACCGTCAAAAAACAAGAACACCAGCATCAATCCTAAACCAGAATTTTGTATACCTGTTTCAATACTCAAGGTTTTTTGATCTTCAAAATTCATTTTTGCAATTTTAGCAGTATAAAAACCTACTAAGTACAAAATACTATTTAATATGAAACC
>JALSLZ010000116.1 GCA_026988075.1 Flavobacteriaceae bacterium | reverse complement strand
ATTATTTTTTTCATAATCTCGCTAAATTTCTTTGAATTATCTAGATAATCCTTCTAAAATTCATCTTCGACTATAAAAAAAATAATCTAAACTGTAAACGAATTATTAGTCGAACTCAGGTTAATATTAAAAAGAGGATTAAATTATTACATATCTTAGATAGATTGCAAAACCTTAATTAGCATATTCTTTTTGTAAAAAAACCACTGTAACACTAATGCTACAGCGATTTTAACTTTAAATAGTTAATAATAAATTATTTTTTTACAAATTTTGTACTATATAGTTGTTGGTTTTCTCCCATTATTTTAACCATATAAATTCCTTTTGGAAAATTAGATATATCTACCTCTTTTTGGTTAATTTTCTCATTACCTTTTTTACTATAAACTGTTTGACCTGTAATTGAAAAAATTTCAATGCTGCTTATCTTTTGTTTGTCTAAACTTATATTTAAACTTTTAGATGCTGGATTTGGGTACAATTGAATGTTTTTTTCAATAGAGTTTATTGTGCTATTTTTTCCATGTATCTCTACCTCTAGATTTGAATCTCCCACATCACTTGTATCATTACCTCTCACAAATCTTCGTATAAAATAATCTTGAATTTCTTCTGTAAATTCTGTATATGGTTGTTCTCCTTCTTCAGTTATCATAAAATGATTACTATTATATACAACTTGGTACATCCACTTTTCTGTATAACAACTTGCACAACACGATGGGATATACATACCTACTATATAAAATTTATTTTGTCCAAATGTGTTATATGTAGGGAAATTAGTTGTTAATGACCATGGTGTTCCAGAAGAATTAGCTGGGCCACCTCCATTTGAATTTGATGCCCATCCAAAACTACCTGATACCAAACCTCCTGTAAATAATGGTGCTGTTGGCGTTGTTGTTTCATAAACAAACCAATAATAATTATCTCTAAACTCACATTCTTGGTTTAATAACATATCATCACCTGTAGACATTGTATTTAAAGAGCCTGTTATAGTATTATTATTACCTTGATGTTGCACGGTAATAAAATAACCTGGATCCAGTTTTTGTTGTAATGCTATATCGTCTATCGCAATATCATTTCCATCTCCATTACCTGTTTCGTCTAATTGTATTACTAAATTTATAGATGTTCTTTGTGCTTTAAAACAAATTTCTACACGTTGCCAATCACATGGGTTTAAATCATCTGTATTTATTGTTTGTGTAACTGTATTACTACCTGCTTGTAAAGTGATTTTAGGTAAAATATTAAATGTGCATTGTTCCATATCTTTAAAATTAGCACACATTTTATACTCTTTTCCTACTATTAAACCTGTTACATTTTGTTCCCAAATAATGTTCCCACCACTTTGTTGTGTTTTTCCATTAACTACTAAAAATTTATCGTTTGTTGCGTAGGCTGTTGGGTCTGCACAAAAAGAATGATCGGTAACATTTGCGCCAAATGCTGCTGCTGCTGTGGTTGTTACATTATATTCTCCTGGATATGTTGTATTTGTTTGTGTGTAATTACTTATGAAACCTGTATTCCCAAATTCAAAATTTCCGTTTACTACTAAATTATTGTTGTTTTCTCCTTCACAACAATAATCTCCTTCTTCTGTTGGTGGGTCTATTATTACGGTACCATCACATGTTTTACTAATACAAATATTATCATAACCAAATTTTTCATCTCCACTTCCTAAATCAATACTAAAACCTATTGCTCTTACACCAGTAATTAAACTATCCCAAGCTGCAGCACCACCAGTATTTATTATCCATTGCCCATTTGCATTACTTGGTAAGTTAACACCATCGCTATATGCTATTGGAGCACATACTCTTATCCACCCTCTACTCACATCTACAGGTATACTTAAAACAAATCTTGCAATAATTGTTGATGACGATGGGTCATTACCATCCATTATAAACAAAGTATTATTAACTTAACGGTAATTAATCGTAATTATTTGAATTAAAAGTTGTATCTTTCTGCTATGGAAAAAATGGATTTTAGAAAGTTGTCAAGTATTGAGAGATACGCATTTAGAAAACGAGGTCTT
>JALSLZ010000115.1 GCA_026988075.1 Flavobacteriaceae bacterium | reverse complement strand
AAATAATGCAAAAACCATTAAAATTTTACAAGCAAGAAAAATGTTTATTTGAAAGTCAACTTCATCAAATAAAGAAAAAATTAACACTATTGAGTATTTTTAGATTACTGGTTTTTGGCTTGATTGTCTTTGCTATTTATTTATTTTTTGGCAATGCAAAAATCATGATCCTTAGTATTTTTGTAGGTATTGCTGTTTTTTTATTTTTGGTTTCAAAACATAGCGATTTACAATTTTATAAAGACAAGTTATCAGCATTAATTAAAATAAATCAAATTGAAATTGATGTATTAAATAATAAAACAACGAGTTTAGATTCTGGTAAAGAATACCTTAACGCACAACACGAATTTAGTTACGATATTGATTTGTTTGGCGACGGTTCTTTTTTTCAATATTTAAACAGAACATCTTTAAATTCGGGTAAAGATAAGTTAGCAAATACGTTAACCGAAAATTCAATTAACAACATTGAAAATAAACAGAAAGCCATAGATGAATTGGCTAAAAAACCAAAGTGGCGACAAAATTTTAGCGCAACAGCCAGTTTAGTAAATGTTAAAATTAAATCTGAATTTGTGGTAAAATGGCTACAGAATAACACTTCTTTTTTACCAAAAGCCATAAAATTCATTCCTACACTATTTTTAATTGTCTCCTTATCACTTTTTGTGTTGAAGTACTTTAATTATATCAGCTTTGGCTATATTGTAGTTTGGTTTTTTATCGGTTTAGGAATTAGCGCTATTTATTTAAAAGACATCACTGTATTATATCAAAATGCAAGCAATGCAAAAACTACTTTCAAACAATATTATCAATTATTAATAGCCATAGAAAAGGAGTACTTTACATCAGCTATTTTAAAAGAGAAACAAGATGAAATTAAAACCAAAACTAAAAAAGCATCCGTAATATTTAACGATTTTTCTAAATTTTTAGACGCTTTAGATCAACGAAACAACATCATTTTTGGCATATTTGGCAATGCTTTTGCGTTGTGGGATTTAAAACAATGTTATAAAATTGAACAATGGATTTCATTAAACAAACACGAGGTAGAAAAGTGGTTTGAAGTCATTGCATTTTTCGATGCGCAAAACTCCTTGGCTAATTATGTTTTTAATCATCCTAAACATAATTTTCCTATAATTAAAAATGACAATAAGTTGACTATTGAATCAAAACAACTTGGTCATCCATTATTAAATGTAAAAAAACGAATAACCAACGATTTTGCAATTAGAAATAAAGATTTTTTTATCATTACAGGTGCAAATATGGCAGGAAAAAGTACTTTTTTAAGAACTGTATCTTTAAGTATTGTAATGGCAAATGTGGGTTTGCCAGTTTGTGCAAAAAAATACACCTATACTCCTATTCACTTAATTACAAGTATGCGAACAAGTGATTCTTTAACAGACGATGAATCTTATTTTTTCTCAGAATTGAAGCGATTAAAATTTATAGTTGATGCGATTAATCCGAAAATTACTATTAAAAACTACTTTATAATTTTAGACGAAATACTTAAAGGAACAAATAGTAAAGATAAAGCAATAGGCTCACGAAAATTTGTTGAAAAATTAGTAAAATCAAATGCTACTGGTATTATTGCAACGCATGATTTAAGCCTTTGCGAAATAACAAAAAAACTAACTCAAGTAAAAAATTATTATTTTGATGCAGAAATAATTAATGATGAATTACATTTTGATTACACTTTTAAAAGCGGTATTTGTCAAAATATGAACGCCTCTTTTTTATTAAAAAAAATGGAGATTGTTTAATTTTTTGGTTAATGCTATGTTGTTAGAAGCGAGAAACAAGAAGCAAGAAGCAAGAAACAAGAAGCAAGAAGTAAGAAGTAAGAAGTAAGAAGTAAGAGGCAGAAGTAGAAGTAGAAGTAGAAGTAGAAGTAGAGGAAATACTGAATATTTAAGAATATAGAAATAAGACTAAGCATTATAGCGTTTTTCACTTTTTGTTTAACATTTTTCATTTGTCATTCAACATTTTTCACTTTTCATTTAACATTTTTCACTTCTCATTTAACACTTTTCATTTATCACTTTTCATTTAACATTTTTCATTTAACATTTTTCACTTTTCATTTATCACTTTTCATTTAACATTTTTCACTTTTCATTTTTCATTTAACATTTTTCATTTATCATTTAACATTTTTCACTTTTCATTTTTCATTTAACATTTTTCATTTAACATTTTTCACTTTTCATTTTTCATTTATCATTTAACATTTTTCACTTTTCACTTTTCATTTAACATTTTTCATTTTTCATTTACCATTCAACATTTAATTGAAAAAAGTATACCTTTGTATAAAATTATTTATCATGAAAAGAATACTATTATTTTTATTTGTTTTACAGTTAAGTTCTTGTGCAGAATTACAGCAATATGTAGATACTGTACCAAATGCAGCATTGAGCAATGTGCAAATCGGTAACGGTTTAAAAGAAGCATTGCAAAACGGAATTACAAATCAAGTAAGCTTGTTAGCAGTAACAGACGGCTTTTACAAAAATGATTTAGCTAAAATATTAATGCCTACAGAATTGCAAAAAGTAGAAAAAACCTTACGCAAATTTGGTTTAGGTAGCATTGCTGACGAAGGCGTTAAAATGCTAAATAGAGCAGCAGAAGACGCCGTAAGTGAAGCAACACCAATATTTGTTAATGCAATTAAAGGTTTGTCTTTAAACGATGCAAAAAACATCTTATTAGGTAATAATAACGCAGCAACTACTTATTTAAAAAACACTACAAATCAAGCTTTGTATGCTAAATTTGAACCCGTTATAAAAAATTCATTTAAAAAAGTAGGTGCAGATAAAATTTGGAGTAATTTAATAACAAAATACAACGCCTTACCATTAACCCAAAACGTAAACCCAGATCTAACCAATTATGTAACTGGCGAAGCACTTAAAAGCGTTTACACTATGGTTGGCAAAGAAGAATTAAACATTAGAACTAAATTAAGCAGCAGAACTTCAGATTTGTTAAAAAAAGTATTTGCTTTGCAAGACAATAAATAAGCAGTAATGGATTTATTAAAAATAGCAAATACCAATACAAAAAAGAAAGCACCCTTTTACTTTAAGTTTTTAAGTATGTTATCTGTGGTACGAGGTTTCAATATTGTTGCTATAATTACAGCACAATACTTAGCTGCTATTTTTATTTTTTCACCTCAAAAGTCTTTGTTATCAGTTTTAACAAATGTGCATTTATATTTTATTATATTAGCAACTGCCTCAACAATTGCAGCTGGTTATATTATCAATAATTTTTACGACAAAGAAAAAGACCTTATTAACAAACCCATAAAAGCAGAATTAGACAACTTTATAAGTAAGAAAACAAAATTACAAGTCTATTTTTTACTTAATTTTATTGGCTTTATTTTTGGCTTACTTGTTTCTTGGCGTGCAGCTTTATTCTTTGCTGTTTATATTTTCTTAATTTGGTTTTATTCGCATAAATTAAAAAAACAGCCATTAACAGGTTTGTTTTCGGCAGCAATATTAGGCTTACTTCCTTTTTTTGCCATTTTTGTGTATTATAAAAATTTTTCTGAAGTTATTTTCGTTCACGCAAGCTTCTTGTTTTTCATCCTTTTAATAAAGGAATTAATTAAAGATTTAGAAAACATAAAAGGCGATATGGTACATAGCTATTTAACCATACCCATAAAATATGACGAGCAATTTACAAAAATATTGATTTCGTTTTTTATTATCTTTACCATTAGTCCGATTTATTTTATCTTAAACTATCCTGAAATTGGCGACATGAAATATTACTTTTATTTTGCGATGGTCGTTTTATTTGTATTTAGTATTTTATTATATATAGCAAAAACAAAAAAAGACTACCTTATTTTACATAACATCATTAGAATTTTAATACTAATAGGCATTGTTAGCTTAATGTTTATTGACACTTCGGTTATATTAGACAAAATAATTGGGTAGCTTACTTAATAAAAAAATAGTAATCATGAAACAACAAAACAAAACAAAACCTTACAGTATTTTAAAATTTTTAATTGTATTTATTGTTTTAGGTATCTCTTCCATTTATTTTTTAACAAGTCAAAAAAGAGAATTACCAATTTACAACCCTTACGATGTAAATCCTAAATTGGTAGATAACGACATACAACATGTAAAAAAAGGACATAAAATAGCTGATTTCTCATTAATTAACCAAAATGGTAAAACCATTACTCAAAACGATTATAAAAATAAAATATACGTAGCCGATTTTTTCTTTACTAGATGTACTACTATTTGTCCGATTATGTCTACACATATGGCAACTGTTCAAAAAGAATTTTTAAAAAATGATGATGTAAAATTTTTATCTATGTCAGTTACACCAATAATTGATAGCATACCTGTTTTAAAAGCATATGCAATTAAAAAAGGCGCTATAACTAACAAATGGAATTTAACTACTGGTAATAAAAAACACATTTACGAATTAGCACGCAAATCATTTATGGCCGTTTTAGACGAAGGCGATGGCGGAGATCAAGATTTTATACATACAGAACAGTTTATTTTAGTTGATAAAGATAAGCAGATTAGAGGTTATTATGACGGAACAAACTCTGATGATATTCAACATTTGATACAAGATATTAAGTTATTATTAGCCAGTAAATAACAATGATTAATAAAACCATTTTTTTTAAATGACTTTTATCTCTTTTATTACTGATTTTTTACTTATTTTTGTTGTTTATAATCAATCTAAATAAGATTTGGAGAAAACAATAACAGATTTACACATTGGCGAAAAGGGCATTATAGCTAATTTTTGCTTAAACAACATACCTTTAAAGCTTTTAGAAATGGGCTGCATACCTGGAAAAGAAGTCGAATTAGTTCAAATTGCTCCATTAAACGACCCTTTATATATTATTGTAAACGGAAGTCACATAGCCATACGTAGAGATGTTGCCAAATTGATTAATATTTATTAAGCGCATTTTTATGTCAGAAAAGAAAAATATAAAAATTGCTTTAGCCGGAAATCCAAATACAGGTAAAACTTCTCTTTTTAATGTACTTACAGGTTTACACCAAAAAGTAGGTAATTATCCTGGTATTACAGTAGATAAAAAGCAAGGTACGTTCGATTTAAACAACAATACTACTGCTACTATTATAGATTTACCTGGCACTTATAGCATAAACCCAAGTTCTATAGACGAAACCATTGTTATAAAAACTTTAATTAATAAAAATAATATTGACTTTCCAGATATTGTTGTTATTGTTGCTGAAATAGATAACCTTAAAAGGAACCTACTGCTCTTTTCGCAAATAAAAGATTTAGAAATTCCAACTATACTGGCAATCAATATGTCTGATCAAATGAAACGCAAAGGAATTTCAATTGATATAGAGGCTTTAGAAAAAGAATTAAAAACTGACGTCGTTTTAATTAGTGCTCGAAAAAATAGCGGAATTGAAAATTTAAAAAAAGCACTCTTAAATCCCAAATATAAAGTACTAAAATCATCATCTCATTGCTCTGAAAAAATAGACGCTACTTTTTTTAATCAAATAAAAAAAGAAATACCTAATTTACCTTTATATAATGCATGGTTATTAATTACACAATTAGAAGATTTATCTGCATACACACAAGAAGAACAAAATAGTATCAATAAATTTAAAATAAATAAAGATCAATTATCTAAACTTCAACATAAAGAAACCATTTTTAGGTATGCCGAAATCAACGCTATTTTAAAAAAAACATACAAAGTAGATAAAAGTAAAGCCACTACATTAAGAGCACGATTAGATCGAGTTTTAACACATAAATTTTTTGGTTTTATAATTTTCGGAATCATACTTACTTTCCTCTTTCAAGGAGTTTATAATTTTTCAGCAATCCCAATGGATTTTATTGATACCTCTTTTGCAAATTTAGCAGAATGGGTTAAAAACACAATGCCAACTGGTATATTTACCGACTTGTTAACTGATGGGATTATTGCAGGAATTGGAGGTATTATTATTTTTGTGCCACAAATTATAATTCTTTTTCTATTTGTTGCTATTATGGAAGAAACTGGCTACATGAGTAGAGTTGTCTTTATAATGGACAAAGTTATGCGCCGTTTCGGAATGAGTGGAAAATCGGTAGTACCATTACTTTCTGGTACTGCATGTGCAATTCCAGCAATTATGGCGGCCAGAAATATTAGCGGTATTAAAGAACGTTTAATCACCATTTTAGTAACTCCTTTTACAACATGCGCTGCTCGTTTGCCGGTTTATGCCATATTAATTGCATTAGTAATTCCCGAAACAAGTTTCTACGGCTTCAATATTCAAGGCTTGGTTTTAATGGCACTTTATCTTATCGGCTTTACAACAGCAATAGTATCGGCTTATATTTTAAATAAAATACTTAAAGTAAAAAGTAAAAGTTATTTTATTATTGAAATGCCCAACTACAAACTACCATCATTAAGAAATTTATTAATCACCATTTTTGATAAAACCAAAGCTTTTGTAATTGATGCAGGTAAAATAATTTTAGCAATATCAATTATATTATGGTTTTTAGCATCAAATGGTCCAAATAACACACATGGCAATGCCGAAAACATCGTTGCTAAAGAAATTAAACTTAACGGAATTAATTTATCACAGGCACAACAAGATCAAAAAGTATCGTCATATAAATTAGAGCATTCGTATATTGGCATTATGGGCAAAACCATTGAACCCGCCATTAAACCATTGGGTTACGATTGGAAAATAGGTATTGCATTAATTACATCTTTTGCTGCTCGTGAAGTTTTTGTTGGCACATTAGCAACTATATATAGTGTCGAAAATAATGATGAAGACGTTACCGGTATTAAACAGCGAATGCAAGCAGAAATAAATTCTGAAACAGGCAAAAAACGCTTTGATCTTCCAACTGGCTTATCCTTACTCATATTCTATACTTTTGCCATGCAATGCATGAGTACTTTAGCTATTGTAAAACGAGAAACAAATTCTTGGAAATGGCCAATTTATCAATTGGCTGGCATGACAACTTTAGCTTATATCGCTGCATACCTAACGCATTTAATTTTCTTGTAAATTCTGAATGCTGAATTTTGAATGCTGAATTTTGAATGCTGAATAAAAATAATGTGTTTTAGATTCAATTAAACAAATTGCTCTATTAGATTTATTAAAGTATCTGCATCTTGCTTGCCTGACTGCCTCCATTTCATTTCACTATTCTTATAGATAACAAATGTAGGCGTTCTATTTATTCGTAACGCCTCTACTAATTGTTCATTTTTAGCAGTGTCAATTTTTATAATTCTAACTTTATCTCCTATTGCAGTAGCAATGTTTTGTAACAAAGAACCTTCTTCATTAACGCTAAAAAAATCGATTAATGTAGGTGTAGATGAAGAAATAATTTCACCAAATTTAGCCATAGTTATTGTTTTTAATGCAAAGATAATAAAAATAAATAAGTTACATTATTTACTAACCTGAGTTTGACCAATTAATAATCGGCTTTTAATATAATATATTCTATGTAAAACGCTTATTTAACTAAATTTAGATTAATTTTGCTTTCAATGAAAGGATTAGTCATAAAATCAACAGGTTCTTGGTATAATGTTAAACACAACAATACTATTTACACGTGTAGATTAAAAGGTAAATTTAGAATTAAAGGCATAAAAAATACAAATCCAATTACTGTTGGCGATTATGTTGATTTTAAATTAGAAGAAAATCAAAACACAGGTGTTATACATCATATTCACGAGCGAAGAAATTACATCATACGTAAATCGGTTAATCTTTCTAAACAAACACATATAATAGCATCTAATATTGATCAAGTTTTTTTATTAATTACAATTGATAATCCCAAAACATTTACTGGTTTTATTGATCGGTTTTTAGCATCGGCTGAAGCTTATAAAATACCTGCAATTTTACTCTTTAATAAAGTGGATACTTACAATGAAAAATCACTTCTTATTAAAGAAAAATTAAAAAGCATTTACACAAAAATAGGCTATCAATGCATTGATATTTCGGCTATAAAAAACACAAATATTGATGTCGTTAAAAATTTAATGAAAGACAAAGTGAGTATGTTTTCTGGTCATTCTGGCGTTGGAAAATCTACTTTAGCTAATGCGATAGACGAAAAATTAAACCTAAAAACAAAAGAAATATCCACACAATATAGTCAAGGACAACACACTACAACTTTTGCTGAAATGTTTGAATTACCTAATAATGGTTTCTTAATTGACACACCTGGAATTAAAGGTTTTGGTGTAGTTGATTTTGAAAAAAATGAAGTAACTAATTATTTTCCTGAGTTTTTCGCTTTAAAAGGCAATTGCAAATTTAATGATTGCTTACACATAAACGAACCCAAATGCGCTGTTAAAAACGCACTAAACAATGAAAAAATTGCTGCATCAAGATACAAAAGCTATCAGCAAATTATTCAAGGCGATGAAGAACATTATCGAATTGATGAATATGCAGCTTTGTAATAAATTTACCAAACAAATTAAAAACGACTCGCAACCGTAAACGAAAAATTACGTCCTGCCGCACTAATTGATGATGCAAATTCTTTATAATGAGTATCAAAAATATTATCAACATTTAACAAAATAGTTATCTTGTTGTTTAGCTTGTAGGTTAAGTTATAATTTAACGTACTCCATGACGGATTACCTAAATCGTACTTTCCTGTTAATGGGTTTAAAGGTGTTTGCTCTTCATTATCAATACCTTCAGCAAGGTTATAATCTTCAAATTTCTTTTTTGCATTAAATCGAAAATTAAAACTTGTATCCCATTTTTTCTTAGCGTAACCAATTTCAAACACGCCAAACGTTGGCGGTATTGAAGACAAAGGTTCTTTGGTATCTTTCGATCTTCCTTTGGTAAAAGTGGCAGTTGCTTTTCCGTAAAAACGCTTTGTTATTTTACCATTAAAACTTATTGTGCCTCCATAAATATAAGCTTGCCCTTTATTTACATTAACAATAGTTTTAACGGTTTCACCATCATATTCAATTGTATCACTTCCGTTTAACTCAAACAAATCTCTGGTAATGTATTGATGTAACAAAGTATAATATGTTGTAAAACTAAAGTTTGCTCTTTTGTTATTGATATACTTAATTAAAGTGATTTCAGAATTATAAACATGCTCTGGTTTTAAATGAATATTTGGCACTGTTACAAAACCATTTTTTTCTCTAATTTTACCAATATCATCAATATTAGGCGATCTAAATCCTGACGAAATTACCGCATTAAATTGCATACTTCGTATGGGTTTAAAAACGTAACCAATCGTTGCTGTAGCCGCTGTATTATTTAAAACAATATCATTATTATCTAAAACAATAAAAGTTGCATCGTTCCATTTTGCTTGGAGTGTTGTATTGGTAATACGTACACCTGTATTTAAAGTTTCTTTTTTACTAATATCTTGACGATAATCAACATAAAAAGCAGAACTGGTATAAGAACTTCCGCCATCAGGATATCTTGTTTGAACCGTAATATCATCATCAATTTCAGTAATTTTATTTTCATCTATTTGCAACAACGTACCTTTAGACGTTGACTCAACATCATTATATGTAAATTCAGTTCCATAAGAAAAAACGCGTTTTGTAACCGATTTAATTGGTACTTCAAAATCGCCATTTATACTAAAAACTTCTACTTTTTCATCTCTATACGAGCGCTCTAAACTATTAAATTTTCGTTGCACTCTTGATTCATTAATTTTTTGATAAGCAATCGTTATTTTACCATTATCTAAAAATCTTCGTTTAGGGTCAATTTCAATTTGTGTTGATGCCAAGAATCTTTTTTGCGGACCATAATGCCATTCAGCAAATTTTAGTTCTCCGTTTTTGTATTCTGTTAATTTATCAAACCGATCTATATTTGAAGACTCACTATATTGAACATTAAAATTAATGTCGGTTGTTTTCGATAACGGAATTACAATTTTTTGCATAAAATCCATTTGTTCAAAACCAACATTTTTTTGCATTTCTTCATCTGGATTCACAACAGGATTTTCATTGTAAAAACTATCGGTGTTATTAGAATAATACGGTTGCAAACCCCAATTTTTATAACCATGACTTCTATTTTTACCCATTTTTAAATCCTCAAATTTACTACGAGATATTGAAGTAAAAGAAGCCATTTTTTCAGATTGTAACTCAACAGATGCATTTGCAGTAAACTCATTATTAACAGTAGCATAACGTGTTAAAAAATTAGGAATTATTTTAAATGACGCATTGGTTTTAGGTTTTTTTGTATAATAATGAATTACGCCACCAAGCGCATCAGAACCATAAATAACAGATGATGGTCCGTAAACTACTTCTGTTCGTTCTAACATGTTTGGAGAAACACTAATCGAATTTTGTAAATGTCCTTTACGGTAAATGGCATTATTCATTCTTACTCCATCAACAACCAACAATACTCGGTTTGCTTCCATACCTCTAATTACTGGACTTCCACCGCCAAATTGTGATTTTTGTACTTTTATTCCAGGCATATTCGAAAGCATATCTGCTGTAGTTTGCGGAGCTGCTTTAACGATATCTTTTTGTGTCATCGTATGTATTTCTTGTGCTATTCTACTACGCTTTACCTCTTTTTTACTTGCTGACAAAAATACTTGAGACAAATCGTTTGATGTTGATGTTAACAAAACCTTTTTTAACACCAACAATTCTTTTTTAGAAGACATAAAATCTTCAAAAGCGATGTGTTGAAAATAAATAACATCGGTAGATTTAAAATTTGACAAATCTACCACACCATCAATATTCGAAATACAATGTTTATTTTTACTATTAGATACAGAAACATTACTTAATGGCTCTTTAGTACTACCATTTAAAACAAGTATACTTTGAGCAAAAGCAAAGCTTGTAATCAATAAAAAAAAAGGGATACTTATTTTTTTCAAAACAGTTTAATTTCTTAATTTATCTAAAAATCGCTTGTAAAACATCTAACGATTTGGGTTTTCTAAATTCCGGCAAATGTAATGTAAAATATTGGATCAATATATTAATTATTACTTGCCTCGACTTTGCATTCATTTTTACTTTAGAAATACCATCAAAATTTGTACCAATCAAGGTTTTAAAAATATTAAATTCTTCATTCGCAATAAAATAATTTATTGGCTTATGAAATGTAAACTTTCCTTCTTGCAAATTAAAAAAAGAATCTGTTTCTTTTGGCAGGTTAGGATAAAAACCTAAATATTTTGTGAGTTTAATTAGAAATACAATATGAAAACTACTCGTATTATCTTCTGTGTCCAACCAAATAATTGCATGCGCTATAAATTCAAACAATACTTTGTTTTCAATTTCCTCTTTTAAAACATTCAATAAAATTTCGGCCAAAAAAAGGGCGATTGTGTTTTTATAAATATCTGCATAAATATTATGAATTGGATGTTCAATCTGAATATCATTAATATAATTTAATTGCCCTTTATTATTGTGATTTGCTACAATGTTAAGTAAAGTGAATGGTTGAAAATATGCCGCTTTAAATTTTTTGTTTTTCGTGTTTTTAGATAAAACTCCTTTAACCAAATATGATTTTAAGCCTTTTTCGGTATAACATTTAACGATTAAACTGGTGTCTTTAAACTTTAAAGCACTAAGCACGACTGCCTTGGTTGATTCTATCAAACTTTAAATATTAAATGTTAAAAATATGCAGTTGCTTTTCAAATTTACTAATACAATTTAATTAATAATTGCTACTTTAGTAATAGATGTTTCACTTTTATCAGGCAAAGAAAGCATAATAACATAAACTCCCGAAGCTACTCGTCTTCCTGCAAGGTTTTTTTTATTCCAAATTGCCTTTCCTCCTTTTACTTCTATGCCTTCCAATATATTAGTTTCATAAACCAAATAACCTGCACTATCTAGTATTTTAACGTTCGTGCCTCGTGGCAAATGTGTTCCATTTCGTCCATCGATAGTTATAAATTGATTTTCTTTTGTAGAAGGATTAGGATAAGCATAAGTTTTATCTAACTTATCGCCAAAAGGTGCTACTTCATTATTATAAACTACAATACCTTTTGTTGTCGCAAAATAGACTTTACCTGTTGTATCATCAACCACAATTTTATTAATGAAATTAGAAGGCAAAGGCGAATTCTCTTTATCAAAAATATACAATGTTTTTTGACCACTTGGGTTTGTACCTAAAACACCGCCAGTTTCGGTACCAAACCATTTATTATCTGCACCATCAACTGCAATTGTTCTAATAGGTTGATCGCCTAATAAAACCTGACCTTGATCTTCTCCTGTTCCGCCATCTAATTTAATTATTATTGGTTTTGCTTTATAAGTATCTAATTCAAATACATTAGAAGCATTATCAAATCGTACTAAACCGTGTAATGTACCAATCCAAATTCTATTATTTTTATCAGGTGTTACTGCATATATTTTATTATCTGGCAAATCTCCTGTGCCTGTATATTCGTTTAATGCTTTTACTTTTGTGCCATCTCTATTAATTACTAAAACACCATTACCTCTTGTTTCAATCCATTTACTGTCATTTCTATCAATAGTCACATCTCCCAAACCTTCAGTGCCAGGATTTATAAGTACATCTCCAAAATTATAGCCTTGCCAAGATGTGCCGTCAAATTTTTTAATTTTATCAGCTACATAACTGTTTGTAACCCATAAATTATCTTGACTATCATACGCCGAACTACTTACCAAGGTTTTTTCATCATTAACCCAACTTTCTAAACCACTATTTTGACCTGTAAAAACAGTAACCAATTCGTCATTTTCAATTTTTAACAAACCACCTTGCCATGAACTAATATAAGCATTGGTTTCGTTGTTTTTATCTAATGTAATATCGATTAAATCTAGTGGTATTTCACTATTATACGGTGTGTTAAACCAATCTTCGCCATTAAAATGACTAAACCCTTTTCTTATTCCAGAAAAATTAAAGGTCAAACTTTTTTGACCGCCATAAACTACCCATAAATGATTATTTAGCACTTCGATAGAAAATGCATCATTATGCAAAGGTCCAGCAGGATGAATTTCATCAAACTCAATTTGCCCCAAACCCTTTTTTAGAATTCCGTTTTCTTTGGTTGCAAGAAACACATTGTTGTTTTTTGTAAACGCATTATTTAAATGAAAGTCTAATTCGCTATCTGCATGAATTACATCAACCTCAACAAATTGCTGATTGTATGTATATACTGAACTATCTAAGCTCACATTTAAATAATCAAAAGTACTGTTTAAATTTACGATACTAGTTGGATAAATTTGTACTTGATGCAATGAATTATCAGCATCTAATCTAAATAACCTTCTATGCCTTGAAACGTATAATTCGTTTTGAAATGAAGCTATCGTAGTAAAATTACCTATTAAGTTACCTTGTGGCTGCGTCCAATTATTAAAATCGATTAAATTTAAATTATCAACATTTGCAGAGTAAATACCATTTTTTGTAACAGCATAAATTCTATTATTAAAAATGGCGGTTTTATTAATTTGAACAGTCGAAGATTGATTACCAATATAAAAAGTTTCTCCAAAAACTAAATTTTCAATATCGTATTCAATGATTGCAAAATCGGTAGAGATATAAAGTTTATTGCCATACTGTGTAATATGATTTACACGTTTTGAGCCTATTATATTTAATCGTTCAATATCTCCAGACACATGAATAGAACCGTTGGGTTTAATTACCTCTATCAAACCATTTTCGTAACCAATAACAATTTTATTGGTAGAATTACTATAGTAAAAGCTCGAAGTCGTTTCGCCTGACAAACCATGAACGGAAGATGTTTTTTTATATTCAAAGCTATTTTCATCATAAATAAAAATGGCGTTTTCACAAACAGCATAAATTTTATTATTGTTAAAATAAAAATCTTTTACATTATTGTAAGAAAAAAAATCTTCCCATAAATCGCTATAATCGACTTGCGAAAAAGAAATTAAACTATATAAAATGAATAGTATACTAAATGATTTTTTCATTGTTTTTTCTAATTATATAAGTAGTAACGTACTTAATTTCGTTTTATTTTTGTAATTTTTCTAAATACCTTTCTATATACTCAGAAATAACTATATCTGGCTTTTCTTTTAAAATAAATTCCTTATCAAAATTAGCTGACCAAATATAAATACATTCGCCAAAAGTTTCATTAATAAAAGGCTTTAAAGCCGATGAAAACGAATCTCGAAACAACAATACTTTTAATTTTTTTGATCTGTTTTTATGATGACTTTCGTAAATATTTACGTTTTTATAATACTTTACAAAATCAACATCAACAGCGTGGGTTTTAAATTTAGGCGTTAATATGATACTATTTTTTTTATCGGAATAATTTATCATTTTAGAAATGTCGCCAGATGCTTTAACAGAGTCTATTTTAAAAGATGATATTTCAAGTTTTTCAATATCAAAATCTCTACTTATTTCATCAACAAGCGTTTGGTATGCATAAAAAGCACCTAAATCATTCCAATGTGAATCCAACTTTTTATACAATCTGTTTTCTTTCTTTTTTTCTTTAAACTGAAGT
>JALSLZ010000114.1 GCA_026988075.1 Flavobacteriaceae bacterium | reverse complement strand
GTTATTTTGTTTCTGCTTATAAAGGTTTAAAACATAAAATTTTAAATATTGATGTGCCTATTGTATTGGGTATTTTAGTGCTTTTTATTAGAAGTGTAATTGAGGTTGTTTTTGATTTAGGGCAAGGGTTTTTTGATAGTTTAACTGGTTTAGTTTTCTTTTTACTTTTAGGTAGATTTTTTCAGCAAAGAACCTATAATTATTTATCGTTTGAACGCGATTATAAATCCTATTTTCCTATTGCGGTGACTAAAATTAGTAATGGTTTAGAGCAAAGTATAGAAGTGTCTAAGATTGTAAAAGGCGACCGTTTATTGATTAGAAATGATGAGTTAATCCCTGTAGATGGTGTGCTTATTAATGGAAATGCAAATATAGATTATAGTTTTGTAACAGGAGAATCGGTTCCTGTTTCTAAAAAATCAGGTGATAAATTATTTGCAGGTGGCAAACAATTGTCAGGTGTTATTCAAATGGATGTTTTACAGTCGGTTAAACAAAGTTATTTAACGCAACTTTGGTCTAATGATGCTTTTAAAAAAGAAAATAACCATAGTGTAAAATCCTTAACCGATTCAATTAGCAAATATTTTACTTTTGCAATTTTGATTATTGCCATAGTTGCAGGTTTGTATTGGTTTATTATTGATAAAACGATTGCTTTTAATGTAGTTTCTGCCATATTGATTATTGCCTGTCCTTGTGCGTTGGCTTTATCGGCACCTTTTTCTTTAGGCAATATGCTACGTATTTTCGGACGCAGAAATTTTTACCTTAAAAATGCGCAAGGAATTGAAAGTATGGCAAAAATAGATACATTAATTTTTGATAAAACAGGCACAATAACTACCAATAAAAATACGCATATATATTTTGAAGGTGAAAGTTTATCTGTTAAAGAGAAACAAAATATTCAAAGTTTAATCAGAGCATCGAATCATCCTTTAAATAGAATGCTTTATAATTATTTACCTTTATCGGAAGAAGTTCAAGTTTTGAATTTTAAAGAGATTATAGGTAAAGGAATTCAAGCTAAAATAAAGAATGAACAATATATCTTAGGAAGTGCGAGTTTTTTAAATGTTGATAAAAAAACATTAAATCAAACCTCAATTTATGTGTCTATTAATGGAAGTCTAAAAGGACGATTTGTATTTAAGAATTCTTATAGAAAAGGATTAGACGCTGTATTTGCTAATTTATCCAAGAATTATGAGTTGATTATTTTGTCAGGTGATAATAAAGGAGAACAAGAATATTTAGAAAAAGTATTGCCTAAAGGTACAGAGTTTGTTTTTAATCAAAAACCAGAAGATAAACTCAATTTTGTTAAAGAGAAACAAAAAAAAGGAAAACAAGTGTTAATGGTTGGTGATGGTTTAAATGATGCAGGAGCTTTGGCGCAAGCTAATTTCGGAATTGCACTGTCTGAAAATACGAATGTTTTTTCACCTGCAAGTGATGCTATTTTAGACGCAATAGAATTTAGTGGATTTCCAAATTTTTTGCATTTAGCAAAAGTAACACTTGCAATTGTTAAAGCGAGTTTCGTATTGTCCTTCTTATACAATATTGTTGGAATGTATTTTGCAATTACGGGGCAATTATCGCCAATTATTGCTGCAATTTTAATGCCTTTGAGTTCAATTTCGGTAGTTGTTTTTGTAACTGTATTAACAAATTTGGCTTCAAAAAAGTATAAGTAAATAATTTTAAATTTTAACTTTGGTAGATTTTTTATAACTTGTAGATTTTAAAATGTTTAAAATTCATCAAAACATGATAAATGTCATAAATAATTTATACGAATATGTTTATTTTTGTAGCTTAAAATCATAGAATGAATGTTATATATATAACAATAGCTGTTACCGTAATAGTTGCTGTATTGTTTTTAATTGTTTTTATTAAATCTGTTAAGTCAGGTCAATATGACGATTTATATACGCCATCAGTTAGAATGTTGTTTGATGATGAATTGGTAAAAGAAAAGAAAGATTAAATTAACTAAATTAAATATAACTAAATCAATTATTAAAGTATGGAAAAAGAACAATTTTATTATGACAATAAAATAGTAAAACTATTTTTTTGGGCTACAGTTCTTTGGGGAGTTGTTGGTATGACTGTGGGTTTAATGGTCGCCTTTTTATTTTTATT
>JALSLZ010000113.1 GCA_026988075.1 Flavobacteriaceae bacterium | reverse complement strand
TTTGTGAGGGAATTGCAATATTGTTTAAAGATTTATGCCCCAAACTGTTTAGTAACTCAATGTTTTTTTCAAAAGCTGTTTTTTGATTTATATTTTTAATTGCTGCATTAATAGCTTGTTTTAATTCGTCATTATCAATTGGTTTTACTACATAACCTATGGCAGAATTTTTAATGGCTTCAATGGCATAATTATTATATGCTGTTACAAAAATTGTTTCAAAGGTTGGATTATCAATCTTTGCTAAAACGTCAAAACCACTTAATACAGGCATTTCTATATCGATAAAAACCAAATCGGGTTTTAAATTATTAATGTTTATTATTGCATTTTTCGGATCACTACAAAGTGCTACAATTTCAATTTCTTTAAAAAATTTATTTACTTTTATTTGCAGGCTTTCTAAAGCTTTTTCTTCATCATCAATTAATATTGCTCTTATTTTTTTATTCATTTTTTGTAAAGGTTAGTTGTACTGTTGTTCCGCCAATGGTTTTAGAGTGATCTATAAGTTTATAATTTACAATCCATAAATTAGACTCGTTTAATAATTCAATACGTTCATTAATTACATCGGTTGAGTTGGCGTTTGATTTTCTTTTTACTTTTAGTGATTGTTGTTGTATTCTACGAGATTTTTCTACACCAACACCATCATCTTTTATGATTACTTGGTATGTTTTATGATTAACTGAATTGAATGTAATTTCGATTAAGCCTTTTCCTCCATTATGAAAAACACCATGGTTAACAGCGTTTTCTACAATGGGTTGCAACAACATGGTTGGAATTTTATATTTATTTAAATTTAAGTTTTTATCAAGGATGAAGTTAAATTTAAAATCATTACCAAAACGCATTTTTTCAATTTCTAAGTAGTTTTTTAATAGTTTAACCTCTTCAGATAATGTGATTTCTTTTTCTCTTGAAAAATCAAAAAACATTCTAATTAATCTGGAAAATTTAACTAAATATTTTTCTGATAATTCAATTTCATTTTTTGTGATATAGTATTGAATTGCGTTTAATGAATTAAACACAAAGTGAGGATTCATTTGACTTCGTAAAGCGTGTAATTCAAAATCGGCTAATTTTTTTTGTATTTGTAATGATTTAGACTTTTTAATTAATGCTCGTTTAATAAAATAGGTAATTATAGCGGCAATAAATAATACGTATAACAAACCAAATAACATTTGAATAATTTTTGTTTGATACCAAAGTGGTACTATTTTAAATTTTATACGTTTTATTTTGTTTTCTGACCGTATACGTAACTCGTAATTATGTGGTTTTAAATCGTTAAAAATTATTTGTTTAGAATTTGTAGCTATCCATTTTTCTTGAATAGGCAATAATTGATATTCGTAGTCAAAATTAGCATTATCGGTAAAATTTATACCTGAAATATTGAGGCTTAAAGTGTTGTTTTTAATATATTTTGCCTTGTTTAAGGTTAATTTTTTATTATTATAATGAACTGAAGAAAAATAAACATCTAATAAAGGTTTGTTTTTCTTTTTCTTTTTAGGTATCGTTACAGCACCAATATTACTACTTATTATTAATTCACCTTTATTTGCATAAACCGACCTTACGCTTTTTAAAAGCAAGCCGTCATTTTCATTATAAGTAGTTATAAAATTATAATTATTGCGTTCGTCTTTTTTATAATGTAAAACACCAACATCGGTTGCTAACCATAAATTATTGTTTTCTATAAAAGAGTCGTTAATACTTAGGTATTCTGTTTCTTTTAAAGGAATTGTTTTATTTAAATCTGTTAAAAAAGCGCCGTACGAGTCTGTACCAACTAATAACCAATTGCTATTTAGTTTGTTTAAAGATAAAATTGGTTTTTTAATCCATTTATTTGACACACTATCTCCAATTGTGAAATTTTGTATATTGTTATTATTAAGTGTTTTTAACCCGTTAGAAGTAGCGATGATTAATTTGTTTTTAAATGAAGTAAATGTTCTAATGCCATTGATTAAATAGCGCTTATTTACACTAAAATTCTGTGTATTTAGTTTATTTAAACCAGAGGTAAAATTGCCGTATAAATAATTGTCATGATATACCAATTGTCTTGCTATTTCATTAAAAAAATTCTCTTTTTTTAAGGCGTAGCACGTGCTTTTTTTACCGTTATACATTGTG
>JALSLZ010000112.1 GCA_026988075.1 Flavobacteriaceae bacterium | reverse complement strand
AATAAGAATTCGCATCCTTATAGTGTTTTTGAACCGATTACTGATGAATTTTATAATGTAACTAAAGAAGGTGTGGTAGAAATTTACGAACTATTTGTAGATCGAGTTGCAAAAGGTAGAAATATAGATAATGCTAAGGTTAAAGAAATTGCGCAAGGTAGAGTTTGGACTGGTAGTCAAGCTTTGGAAAACGGTTTAGTAGATGAATTAGGTAACTTAAATGACGCTGTTAAATACGCTGCTGAATTAGCAAATATTTCTGACTACAAAACAAAAAACTATCCTAAATATAAAAAGAATTTTGAAGATGCTTTTAACAATTCACCGCTTATGAAAATAGATGCAGCATCTATTATTAAAAAAGAAATAGGCGCTCAAAATTACAATATGTATAAGCAAATGAAAGATTTTTCTGAATTAAAAGGTATTCAAGCAAGATTACCTTATCTATTAAAAATAAAATAAATTTTGGTTTTACTGAAGTACAAAAGACATAAAAACAATGATCTAACTATTGGTTTTATGTCTTTTTTCTAATTCAATTATTTCTAAATTTTTTATATCGCCTTTATCCAATTCAAAACGTACCATTGTACGTACTGTATGAATACCATATTTGCCAACAGCTCCAGGATTAATATGTAATAAATTCAGTTTTTTATCAAACATTACTTTTAAAATATGCGAATGACCTGTAATGAATAATTTTGGTGGTTTTTTTTGTATATCATCTCTTATTCTATGATAATATCTTTTTGGATAACCGCCAATATGAGTCATCCAAACGGTTACGCCTTCAAGCGTGAATTTTGCGTCAAGCGGAAAAGAATTGCGTACAATAGTATCGTCAATATTACCATAAACAGCTCTTAAAACTGCATGTTTTTGTATAGCATCGGTTACTTTTACATCACCAATATCACCAGCATGCCAAACTTCGTCTGCATTTTTTACATGTTTTAATATTTGATCATCAATATAGCTATGTGTATCTGATAATAACAGAATTTTTTTCATCTCTAATAAGAATTAATAACAATTGATTTATTGGTTTTTAAAAAATCAATTTTTTGTTTTAGCTTTTCTAAAAAAAATTTATGCTGCTTTGAATTTTCGTTAAATGGTTTATGTGCTAAACCTTTTCGTATTTGCGCAACTTGCTCCATAGTTTCCTTTTCGGATGCTTTTATCCAAGTAGCAATAAAATTATCCCAAATATAATCAATTGCTATTTCGTTCGGATGCAACATGTCTTTTTTATAAAAACGATAATCACGTAAATCATCCATCATTATCTCATACGCAGGAAAATAACTTGCGTTTTTAGTTAAAACTTGATGAATTGCAGTTAATAAATGTGATTTACTTTGCTGGTTTTCTATAAAACCATCTTTTAAATGCCTAACAGGACTAACGGTAAAAATTACTTCAATTTTTTTGTTTACCTTATTTATGGTATTCATTATATTCTGTAAACTATTTTTAATTTCATGAACAGATAAAATTTCTTTTGTAAACTGTTTTTGGGGTATTTTATGACAATTAGCAACAAGATTATTTGTTTTATTATAACGATAAACCCAAGAAGTGCCTAAAGTTATTATAATATGAGATGCGTTTTTTAAATCTGTTTTAGTTTTAATTAATGTGGTATTTATAAAATCTAAAACAATGTTTTTATCACAGTGACTAAAATCTGAATGTACGTCTAAGCAATGCCATAATTCGTTGTAAAAAACCAGTTCATTGTCTGTGTATTTTTTATTATTCAATGCAGAAACAATTAAATTTTCAATGGCAGTTGGTGTAAATAATATACCAAACGGATTAATAAAATTAGTGAAATTGTAATAGTCTAATTTATTACCAATGTTTTGAGTAAAGCAAGAACCAATCAGTACAATATTTGATTTGTAATCAATTAAATTATCTTGTTGTTTTGATTTTATTATAGTTCTAAATTGCATGTTTATTGATAAAGTAAATAGTTTTATATAGCAAATATACCAACTTATTTTACAAAGCTATGTGGTTTTAGTTTGATATCCGTTTGCAATTTTTTGAAACTCTAAAAAAAAATCAAAAAGAACATACCAAAACCAAAGATAATAAGGGATCATCTATAAAATTGGGGATTATCAAAACAATTTAATAAAGATTTTTTTGCATAAAACACCTGT
>JALSLZ010000111.1 GCA_026988075.1 Flavobacteriaceae bacterium | reverse complement strand
TATCTGTATTTGCAAAATTTAAACAAATAAAATCGGCTTCTTGTTTTTTTAGTTCAGGTATAATGGCATTTTTAATATCGTTTGCACTCATTTCTGGTTGTAAATCGTAAGTGGCTACTTTTGGTGAAGGACAAAGAATGCGTTTTTCGCCTTGAAACTCTTTTTCTCTTCCGCCAGAAAAGAAAAACGTAACATGTGGATATTTCTCTGTTTCGGCAATTCTAATTTGTTTTTTATGGTGTTTTTCTAACACTTCGCCCAATGTATTCTCTAAATTATCTGACGGATAAATAACATGAATATTTTTAAAAGTATCATTATATGTTGTCATGGTAACATAATGTAACGGAATTGTTTTCATATTAAATTCCGTAAAATTTTCTTGTGTTAAAACTTGCGTTAATTCTCGTCCTCTGTCTGATCGAAAATTAAAATAAATAACAACATCATTTTCTTTAATCGTTGTTATTGGGTAATTATTATCATCCGTTATAACGATAGGTTTTATAAATTCATCGGTTACATTATTATCGTAGCTATTTTGAATGTTTTTTTGAATGTTATTGGTTTTTGTACCTTTACCGTAAACAAGTAGATCATAAGCAAGTTTAACACGTTCCCAACGTTTGTCACGATCCATTGCGTAATACCTGCCAATAACACTTGCTAATTTACCAGTAGTTTTTTGCATGTAAGTTTCTATTTCTTTAATAAAACCAATACCAGATTTTGGATCACAATCACGTCCGTCTGTAAAAGCATGTACAAAAACATTGGTTAAATTATCCTTCTTTGCAGCTCTTAATAATCCTTTTAAATGATTGATGTGTGAATGGATTCCACCATTAGAAAGTAAGCCTATTAAATGAATATTGCTGTCGTTTTTTTTAGCAAAGTCAAATGCTTTTTGAATTTCTTTTTCGGTATCTAAAGTTTCATTTTCGTACGCTTTATTTATTTTAACTAAATTTTGATACACAACACGTCCTGCACCTAAATTCATATGTCCAACTTCAGAATTACCCATTTGACCTTCAGGCAAACCAACATGTAAACCATCGGTTCGTAAACTGGCATTTGCATATTTTTTAAGCAAGCTATCAAAAAATGGAGTTTTTGCTTGATAAATAGCAGAAACATTGGGGTTTTGTGTAATTCCCCAGCCGTCTAAAATAATAAGTTGTACTTTTTTTTGCATGATTGTAACTAATTTATTGCGAAGATACGATTTCGTTATTTCTTTTTTATATTTTTGAAAAAAATAAATTATGCTTTTTAGCAGTGCAATTTTCTTGTTTTTATTTTTGCCAATGCTTTTATTGGTGTATTATCTTACTCCTAAAAAGTTAAAAAATAGTTTGCTTTTAGTGGCAAGTTTGGCGTTTTATACTTTTGGAGAAAAGGAATTGGTATTGCTAATCATGGCTTCTACAGGTATAGATTATGTGGCGGCTTTAATTATAGAAAAACGGCATAAAAAATTAGGATTACTACTATCCGTTTTTGCTAATTTAAGTTTTTTATTATACTTTAAATACGCTTCGTTTGTTTTTGAAAATTACCATGCATTTTTATCGTTTTTTAATCTTCAAAACGAACAATTGCAGTCTTTGCCAAACATTACATTGCCTTTAGGTATTAGCTTTTATACATTTCAAACCATGTCGTATACTATTGATGTATATCGAGGAAACGTAAAGGCAAACAAAAATTTTATCAATTTTGCTACCTATGTAACCTTGTTTCCGCAATTAATTGCTGGACCGATAGTTAGATATAAAGATATTTATAAACAATTGCAGCACCGAAATCAAAACGTAACTCAGTTTAGCCAAGGTGTTGAGCGATTTATTATTGGTTTGGCAAAAAAAATGATTATTGCGAATAATTTAGCTTTTGTAGCAGATGGTATTTTTGATATGCCAATGAATAATCTTTCAAGTTTAGCATCGTGGATTGGTGTTTTGGCTTATAGTTTTCAGATTTATTATGATTTTTCTGGTTATTCTGATATGGCAATTGGTTTGGGTAAAATGTTCGGTTTTGAATTTTTAGAAAACTTTAATTACCCTTATGTTTCAAAATCAATTCGTGATTTTTGGCGAAGGTGGCACATTTCACTTTCTTCTTGGTTTAGAGATTATTTGTACATTTCGCTTGGCGGAAATAGAAAAGGAAATATACGAACTTATATTAACCTAATCGTTGTTTTTTTTATTACAGGTTTGTGGCATGG